>DAIRSD010000504.1:0-3622 GCA_036804625.1 Aureliella sp.
GCCATCCGGCAAAAAGGCAAAGTTCGTTGGCATAAATCGATCGCGGCCCCAAACCTTCTTACGATCTTCGGCTTCACCGGCAGCGTATTTTCCGCTTTTCATGGGTGCATACTGCTCCCAGACTACTTCGCCGGTCAACGTCAACTTGGCAAAGCTCTTGACCTGCTGGTAACCGGTCACATACAGAAACTCTTCGCCCTTTTCCTTTCGCACTTCCAATCCGTGGCCGCCACCTTGGAACTGGTTACCAAAGGCGCGAATGAACTTACCTTCCCCGTCGAATACAAAAATGGCCGGATGATCCTTAAGCTCCTGCTTGCCCTCGTGAATCACATACAAATTGCCAGCCTGATCCACGGCGACGTTGTGAGTTGTTTGCCAAGTGTACTTGTCTGGCAGTTGCGGCCAGTGGTGGTGCACGCGGTATTGATGATCGCCTTGACCAATGATCATTTCGCCAGCCTGCTGGCCTGGCGCCGGACGCGCGGACATGCTCGTGTGGTATCCCACGGCACCGACACAGGCGGCAATCAACATCTGGCGTCTGTTAGGTGAGGATGATTTCAGGCTTGAGTCGATCAAAGTGGAATCCAATGAGGACATGAGGGTGTACTCCTGAAGATGGACTGGTGATGAAGTGTGAAGTGTGAAGGATTGGGCGAGCAGCAGTTGCAATTTTACCGTAGCTACCGTCGCCAGACGGTGGTTACGCTGCCAGGCCACCGTCTGGCGACGGTAGCTACGTAATGATGGCCAAGCTACATTTCTGTCGCTGGCCTTACTGTAAGCGTTTCACGGTAGGCTTGCCAGTATCGGAGTGGTATTTAAGAAGGGAATTCTGGCGAATCCCACTACGGTTGCGAACCGTGCCATTCTTATTACTGCTGGCTTTCTTGTTGGAATTGTTGCAGCAGTTGCAAGGCTTGCATGGGAGTGGTCGATTGTACGTCGATCTGTTGCAGCTTTTCGATCACCGGGTGTGTGCCGAATTCAAAAAGCGTAAGCTGAATCGCAGAGTCCTTCTTGCGTTTGGGTGGAGTGATTTTAGAATCGCCGCGATGATTGACGTGGTCCGTCTCCAATTGCTGCAGAATCTCTTTGGCTCGCTGATTGACCGATCGTGGAATGCCAGCCAACCGGGCTACGTGGATACCGTAACTTCGATCGGCCCCACCCGGAATGATGCGATGCAGGAAGACGATGTGCTCATCCCACTCTTTAACGGCAACGTTCAAATTCTGAACCCCAGAGAGCGATTTTTCCAGTTGCGTCAGTTCGTGATAGTGAGTCGCAAAAAGCGTGCGCGCTCCGATCTTGTCGTGCAGATACTCAACGATAGACCAAGCTAGACTCAGTCCGTCGTAGGTGCTGGTCCCGCGACCGATTTCGTCCAAAATGATCAGACTACGCTCGGAAGCAGTATTGAGAATACGGGCCGTCTCCAGCATCTCTACCATAAAGGTGCTTTGGCCTCGGGAGAGTTCATCGCTGGCACCCACTCTCGCAAAAATGCGCTCCGTTAGCCCGATGCGTGCTCGCTTGGCTGGTACAAAGCTTCCCAGATGAGCCATCAGAGTGATTAGTGCCACCTGCCGAATATAGGTGCTCTTGCCTGCCATGTTGGGTCCGGTAATCAGTGCCACCGGACGGTGCGATTTCCCGATGGTCACATCGTTGGGAACGAAGGTACCTTTGGGTAAAGTTGCGTCCAAAACCGGATGTCGCCCCTCAGTGATTTCCAAGTCGCACGTCTGATCTACTTCGGGACGCACATAATCGCGCTGAACGGCCAGTTCGGCCAATCCGGCCAGCACGTCCAGTTCAGCCAGCACCAACGCGGTTTGAGACAATTGCGGTAGTTGGTCCGCAGTGGCTAGCCGTAATTGCCCAAATATTTCTTGCTCCAACAGCAGCGCTTGTTCGTCAGCCGACAGCACCTTCGTTTCATATTCCTTCAGTTCGTCCGTCACATATCGTTCGGCATTTTTCAGCGTTTGCTTGCGCTGGAAATGGTCCGGAACTTTTTGTTGGTGCGCATTGGTGACCTCCAGGTAGTAGCCAAAGACTTTGTTGTAACCAATCTTCAAACTAGAGATACCGGTCTGCTCGATCTGCTGAGCCAAATACTGAGCGATCCACTGCTTGCCACCTTTGGCTAGCTGCCTGAGCTGATCAAGCTGCTCATGGCAACCGCTTTGTATGAAACCTCCATCGCGCGTGTGCATCGGGCAATCGGCTACGAGAGTGCTTAACAACCGGTCGCAGAGTTCTTCGCATAACTGCATTTCACTGTGCAACTCATACAATCGCTGCGAGTTGCAAACGGATAATTGCTGCTTGAGATGTGGTAACTGCTGGAGCGTTACGCCAACCTGCAACAGATCTCGCGGGCTGGATCTTCCGGTAGCAATGCGACCGAGCAGTCGCTGCAAGTCGTGAATACCTTTAAGCGTCTGTCGCAGGCCGTCGCGCAATTGGGCATCTTCAAAGAACTCGGCTATCGCGCTTTGTCTTAGACGAATCGTGGCCAAGTCCAGCAGCGGATTGGATATCCAGTTGGCCAACAGCCTAGCCCCCATGGCTGAACAGGTTTGATCCAGTACCGAAAGCAACGATCCCTTTCGGTCGCGATCTCGCATGGTCTGCGTGATCTCTAACGATCGGCGAGTGGCGATGTCGATTTCCAGGGTCCGTCCCTGACGGGCCGGGATCAAGCTACGCAGGTGGGTCAGCGAGGTCTTTTGCGTCTCTTGCAAATAGGCCAGCACCGCACCGGCGGCTCCAATCGCCAGTTGGTCTTGCTGCTGGTCCCATCCCATGCCCTCCAGGCTGTGCGTACCAAAGTGTTGACACAACTGTCTTTGGGCCTCATCCACGTTAAACTGCCAAGCGGGTCGCAACGTTACAGACCATCCGTATTCTGCGCCGGGGGACAGTAAAGCGTCATCCTCGCGCAGCAGCACTTCCGAAGGCTCCAGGCGGGCCAGTTCGTCCATTACCCGAGAAGCTTGAAACACTCCGGCTTCAAATCGACCCGTCGACAATTCCGTCCAGGCGATGCCGATCTTAGCTTGACTGCCCACTTTGCCGGGCGAGGCTGAGAAGACGGAAACCAGCAAATTGGTTTGCAGCGGATCGAGCAACGCTTCGTCTGTCAGCGTCCCAGCCGAAACGATTCGAGTCACCTCGCGCCGCACAATACCTTTGGCCTCACGCGGATCTTCCACTTGATCACACACGGCCACGCGATAACCCAAACGAATCAACTTGGCCAGGTAGCTTTCCAACTGGTGATAGGGAAATCCAGCCATCGGCGTAGGATTCTCACCTTTGTCGCGGCTGGTAACCGTCATCCCCAGCACGCGACCGCAGGTCAGCGCATCCTCGTTGAACAGTTCGTAGAAGTCGCCTACGCGAAACAGCAAGATGGCATCCCCGCTAGCCGCTTTGGCCTCGTCGTACTGGCGCTGCATGGGGGAAGGATTGGGGGACATAGTGGCAGGCAAAACTGAGCGGAAAGAATCGACCGAAGTAACAAAGTTAATTAAGAGGCTTGTGCTAAAATAGCTTACCAGCACGACGCGCCAGCGAGTGAGTCGCCGTCACACTCGGCGACTCACTC
>DAIRSD010000505.1:0-3577 GCA_036804625.1 Aureliella sp.
CTGACTTACTGTCTGACTTACTGTCTGACTTACTGTCTGACTTACTGTCTGACTTACTGTCTGACTTACTGTCTGACTTACTGTCTGACTTGTTTCCGGTTTGTCCGTCGGACTCTTGGTTCGAATTCGGTTGGGCGGACGGATCGCCAGATCGTTGTTGGTCGTTGGATTCAGACGGTGAGCCAGCCGATTGTTTGGAGCCGTTTTCTTGGCCGCTGGAAGTCACTTGATTTGACTGAGCATCCTGAGATTGTGATGGCTGACCACTTTCGGAAGTTGGGTCGCCGGACGAAGCACCTTGTTCGGGTTCGTTTTGTGCAGATTGGTCAGTCTGGCCATTGGAATCGGGCTGCTGCTTCTTTAAGTACTCTTGGATTCGTTTGAGCGTTTCTTGATCGCGAGCCTGTTGCTGGGCAGAGGGTGATGATGCGTCCTGACCAGCGCCAGAATTGCCATTGGGGCTCAAGCTGTCATTGGAGTCGGGACGCCCGTTTGCTCCAGTGTTGTTTGATGAGTTCGAAATATTGCCTGTGCCACTTTGAGCGTCACTGCTTGAGTTCCCCGATTGATCCGGAGCACCGGAAGTGGATTGGCTATCAGTCGATTCAGAATCGGATTGGCCGCTACCGCTGGACGCACTAGATCCGTTCTCTGGAGAAGGTTCCTTGGAGGAGGACCCCGAGCCAGCGGAACCGCTTCCCGATTGGGCACCCGAATCGCCATTTTCCTGTTCGCCGGACTGGGTTTCTGGGCCTTTCTGGTGGCTGCTGGACGAACCGTTTTGGGGCGACTGATCACCCGATTGATTCTCTTCAGATTGAGACGATCCGCTCTTAAGTCTTTCGGATGGATTGCTAGATTCGTTGTTGTTAGGCTGAGCGGAATTGGTCGAATCGTTACCTTTTTCCGACTGCTTGGTCTGGGCAGTTTGCGGGTTGGGCCGCTGGAGTTCAGGAGGAATCTTGGCCTGCTCGGCAGCCACCACTTCGAGTGTTAGTGGCAGCGAGTTCTGCTGGTTGGGGCTAAGTTGTTGTGTGATTGGGTCGTGCCGATTGTCGTAGGCGATGGCCACAATTTCGATGCGGTCGCCCGGCTTCACTTTCAAAGACGCTAGGTTCACCTGCAGCGATAGGACTCGATTGCCTACCGCTTCGTCGGCAGATGCCGGGACATCCAGCAGCGTCTTGGATATGGGTAGATTTTGATTCAATCGCAGTTCCACGGCGACTTTGGATAGCCCGAAATCCGGATCGCTGGCGCGAATCTCTAAATTTAAGCGACTACGAGGTCCAACCTTCACAATTCGGCTTTCAGGTCCCAGCAAGATAACCTCAGGTGGAATGTCGCTGAAAACCTTCAGAGTTCGAACAACGGGATGCACATTGGACTGTCCCGTCGAGTTGTACCCGCGCAGGCAGAACGATTTCATCTGCAAGCTGAGTGTGCAGATTCCCTTCAACGATAACTGATCAATATCCATCTCCAGATATTCGCTGGCTCGAGTGATGATGCCTGCAGAGTCCACTTCTGGGTTGATCACCAGTCGAGCGCGATCCAGCGGCTGATTCGAGGAACCTGTGACATGCAGTTTCGATCCTTCCAGGGCTTCGATATCTACCGCAGCTGGCAGTTCCTCTGACAGTAGCCGTGTGTAACCTGGGTATTCAACACGAACCTTTTGCATGGCCAGTGTTGGCAGCGGGACAAGCTTTACTACATAGGGGCCACTAAGCGAGTCGCCAGCCTGGACCCAATACTGTAAATCCTGCTCCAGGCCGGGTGAGCCAGGGTTGAGTTGTCCAGCGTACTGTAACCCTTCAACGACAGGTTCCAACCGCATTTGTTGGTTGACGAACTGACCATCCAACGTGCTGTAACGCATGAGTACTGGATCTTGGGATCGCAGGCCGCGCACATGCACTTCAATCTTCAGTGGGCTGCCCTGTGTCAACTGAGTATTTCCTGGTGCCACTTGCAAGATTTGCGTTCGAGTGGGAATCGCCAATTCCATCCATGGAAAGATCATGCGTCTTCCGGATTCCAATAGGCTCTTGGGCGATAGCATGGCGTAGACTGCGATGGCCACAGTCAACATCAACGATGTTCCCACCAATTTGATCAGTGGTCCTGTGTCGATCGTGGAAGATGGTTCTTGGCCTCCCAGAAATCGGACAGCGCGATAGCTGAGCGCTGCCATGACACCTTTAGGAACACCGTGATCGGGCAGTGATTGAAGTTCGAGCCACGAAATCAGGCCATTATTGAATTCTGGAAGCAACTGTTCGATCTTCTGAGCCGCGTAGACGGGGCTGATGCGTCGCCAAAGCAATGGAATTAGACGTTTCCAAACTATCCACAAACTTCCGCTGACAACCGTCAGCCATATCAACCACCGAAGCGATTTTGGCAACGGGTACAGCCAGTGGTCGACGATGCTGCCCAGTAGCCAAAGCCCCATCAACGCGACCAACCAGCCAATCGCCAGAATCAGTAGGTCAAAAGTACGAATCAGTCGCGTCGTCTGCTTGAGATGCTGGGTTAGCTGAGCGCGGGCCGCATCGGCTGTCAGTGCTGGGCCAGCTCCAACTTTCGAAGGTACCAGCAAATCGGATGTAGTTGGCGCAGTGTTCATCTTGAAAGTTACAACAAGCCCATTTCCTTAACAACCCTTTGCTCCGCGCTGGCCCACCACCAGGCGTGAACGGGCAGATCAACGGCTTTTGCCAGCAACCTACTTTTGTAAGAACAATCGATTCGAAGACCGTCAGTGGTATCTGGCTGGTAGAGCTTGCATATATTATAGACTCCAAGGGCGGTCCTAGCAGTTCCCATGGATCAAATTTCCATCGGCAGGGCGGGGCACCTTTTATTGCCACTTTTGAATGTTTCGAGGTAATTGTGTCTGATCCCGTTGAAACGTCGTCGGTTGCGCTGGTTCATCCCAGCGATACCGTTGTCGTTTGCCTGAGGCCGATCCATGCTGGACAAAGCCTGAACATTGCCGGGCAAGTAATTCAAGCTGCCGAGTCGATTGCGGCAGGCCACAAAATGGCAATAGCCGATCATCGGCCGGGCCAACAGGTTAGGAAACTTGGGTGGCCCATCGGTGTGGCGACCATTGACATTTCTGCTGGTCAACACGTTCATACGCATAATCTCAAATGTTCCCATCAAATCGATCGCTCCGCCTTTGCGACGGAGATCCCAACCCCACCCACTTTGGATAAAGAATACACCTTTAAGGGCTATGTCAGACCCGACGGTCGTGTGGGGACGCGAAACTACCTTGCGATTATCAGCAACGTGAATTGCTCGGCATCTTTGGCTCGGATGATCGCTCGTCAGTTCGAAGGCCAAGCGCTGCGAGACTTTCCTAACGTCGACGGAGTCATCTCTTTTAGGCACGAGGGTGGCTGCGCGATGGCCTGGGAGGGTTCGCGTCATCGCATGTTGTCGCGGGTCCTGGCGGCCATGTCGCGCCATGTCAACGTGGGTGGTTGTCTTCTGGTGGGGCTTGGGTGCGAGCAGGGAACGATCGATCATTTGGTGCAAAGTCAACAACTTTTTCAGATCAATT
>DAIRSD010000506.1:0-3572 GCA_036804625.1 Aureliella sp.
GACAAACCGCACGAGTTACACAAGAACTACTTCTTCCGCTGCAGTCGCGATGTCGTGCAGCCGGTTAGCGATGGCTTTACTCACGTTCAGGCGATGAACACCTGTCACATGGCTTCCATTGCGTCTCGACTCAATCGCGTCATTCGCTGGGACCCCAAGTCGGAAAAAATTATCGGCGACGATCAGGCGGCCAGCTTCTTTGCTCGTGAGGCTCGGAAGGGCTACGAAATCAATCGCGTTTAAGGTTGAGAGCCGTCAAGCGGAACTCGGATCCATCTAGGCGGTTTCCCATTGGAGCGAACGCTGCAGCGCTTTGCGCCATTGGGACCGAAGGGCTTTGGCCTGGGCGGGCTTCATGTTGGGCTCGAAGGTTCGATCTGCTTTCCATTGTCTCTGAAGCTGCTGAACGTTTTTCCAGAAGCCCACAGCCAGGCCAGCCAAATAACCAGCTCCCAAGGCGGTGGCTTCAAACGCTTGAGGACGCACAACGGGCACACCCAAAATGTCTGCTTGAAACTGCATCAACAGATCGTTCGTAGCTGCGCCGCCATCGACTCGCAGCGTCTTGATCTTCAGTTTGGAATCAGCCTGCATGGCATCCAAAATATCGGCGGTCTGATAAGCAATCGACTCAAGTGCTGCCCTGGCAATGTGTGCCGAACTGCTGCCACGAGTCAAACCGACTACCGTTCCCCGAGCATAGGCGTCCCAGTGTGGTGCTCCCAGTCCAGCAAAAGCTGGAACTAGATAGACTCCTCCGTTGTCGGAAACCTGACCCGCCAGATGCTCGACATCCGAAGAACGCTTGATGATCTTCAAACCATCTCTCAGCCACTGCACCACGGCACCTGCAATAAACACACTGCCCTCCAAAGCATAAATCGTCTCGGTTGGTGTTTGCCATCCAACGGTTGACAGCAAGCGATTCTTGGAAGCTGTCGGCTTCTTGCCAACATTCATCAGCATAAAACAGCCGGTGCCATAAGTATTCTTCACCGTACCAGGCTCCAGGCACATTTGCCCGAATAGTGCCGCATGTTGATCACCGGCCAGCGAGGCGATAGGTATGGATGCTCCCAGAACGTTCTTGGCAGAAAGCCCAACGATCCCGCTGGACGGACAAATTTCGGGAAGCACAGAGCTAGGGACCTTCAATAGCTTCAGTAGCTCTTCGTCCCATTGCCCTGAGTGAATATTACACATCAAAGTGCGGCTGGCATTGGTCAAATCGGTTCGGTGGATGGCACCCTCGGCCTGAGTGCCACCAGTCAAATTCCACAACAGCCAGGAATCTACCGTTCCAAATGCCAGCTCACCGCGTTTGGCTGCCGCGCGAGCATCAGGAACATTATCAAGTATCCAAGCCAACTTGGTCCCAGAAAAGTAGGCGTCAACGACCAATCCGGTGTGATCGGTAAACAACTGAGCCTCGCCACGCTTCTGAATCTGATCACAACGCTGCGCAGTGCGTCGATCCTGCCAGACGATAGCGGGATGTATGGGTTGGCCTGTCTTGCGATTCCAAACGACGGTCGTCTCTCGCTGGTTGGTGATCCCAATCACCGCTATATCGCTGGCCTTGACGTTGGCCTTGCGCAGCGCAGCGCGTGCTACCACCAGTTGGCTTTTCCAAATTTCCCCAGCATCGTGTTCTACCCAGCCAGGCTGCGGAAAATACTGAGTGAATTCCTTTTGAGCCACGGAAGCGATCGAGCCGTCCTGACGAATCAGTAACGCACGGGAACTGGTGGTACCTTGATCCAGGGCTAGAACATATTGCGTCATGTGACTTTCTTTCTGAGTAATAACGAGCGAATCTAATTCTGTACAGAATCTTGAGGCTGCGATTCTATCTTCAGATAGCGGGTTGTAAAAACTTTTGATGGGTCGATGCGATCCGGTGAGGCTAAACCTAGCTCGATGAATTGATCTGCCAGCGCCTTCCAACGCGATACTTGCATCTGTCCTACCATCTCTGGATTCATTCCATCTGGCAAGCAGAGCGGCAGTAGTTGCTGCGCACCGAACTTCAGCGCATCGGCTGACATACCCTGCGAGTTCAGCGTCAGTATAAGCGCATTGGTTTGATCGGGTTCTGCCAGGTACTTTTGCCAACCCAATTGGCATGCGATCACCATGCGTCTCACAAGATCATCGTTGTTGCGCAGGTAGTCACCGGTAGCGATCAAACAAGAAGCATAAGGGTTAAAGCCGATATCGGACAGCATCAATGCGCGAGTCTCAACGCCTTGCTGTTTGGCCAGTAACGGCTCGCTGAACGAATAGGCCTGGATCGCAGTCTGTGGGTCGGTCACAAAGTTAGCTACATTGCCCGAAAAGGGAACGACCTTGACATCTTTCAGAAGCCCCTTGTGTTCCATATAGTTCAAAAATGGTCGCCCAACGTTGGCCTGTAAAGTCAGGCCGCTCAGTTGTGACAGATCTTTCACTTGGGAATCAGCGTGAACCAAGACACAGCGAGGTGTGTTCTGAATGGGTGCCATCAGGGCGACGATGTCAGCCTGTTCCTGCTGAAACAACAACACGTCATCCGCATTGCCAACTGCAAATTGCACTCGGCCCGTCAGCAGTTCCTGGGCAACAGGAGCGCTAGGGCCTCCAGGTAGAATCGTCACGTCTAATCCATGTTGCTGGAAAATACCATGCACCAAAGCTGCATAAAATCCACCATGTTCGGATTCCGGATACCAGTTGAGCATCAGTGCAACTGACTGCAGCGGCTTTCCATCTTGACCGATCTTCTCCGAAGGCGAATTCGAATTGCAGCCAATGCCTAGGGGCAACGTTACAGCCCACAAGAGAAATAGTAAGACTTGCTGAAAAATCGAATTAAAACGATATCGATGCGTCATTAGATTTGGTTCTTCCGGAACTTGAGGACTTTAACCATTAAATACGGAACTGTATGGTCGAAAGGGCTCCGCTCGTACATTTACGTCTACTCGCACTTGTACACGTGTCAGGGATTGCTCAATTGCCCTACCAATTTAGTTTATTCCTTACAAGCTCGATAGCACACTAGTGCATCGACGGTGGCGGCCACATCGTGGACTCGAAGTACTTGAATACCTTGGTCAGCCATCGCTAGGCTGACCCCTACCGTGCCCGCGTCTCTACTGCGCTCTTGATCACCAACCAGCTTGCCGACAAACCCTTTCCGCGAGTGTCCAATCAGTATGGGGCGTTGCAATTCCAGAAATCGCCGAGCGTTTCGCAGTAAGTGTAGATTGTGCGTGTGGGTCTTGCCTAAGCCTATTCCGGGATCAAGGCAGATGCGCTGGGCAGCTATCCCTTGAGCAAGAAGGCTGTGATCACGACGCCTTAAGTACTCGTAAATCTCGTCGACTACATCGCCATAAACTGGATCATCCTGCATATTTTGTGGAGTGCCACGAATATGCATCGCGCAGACTCCTACCTGCCACTTGGCCGCCACAGCGACCATTTCAGGATCACCCTCAAGTCCGGTTATTTCGTAAATGATTTCAGCTCCCAAATCATTCTCTGACTGATCAACCTCTGACTTGGAATTGTCAATGGATATTTGAATT
>DAIRSD010000507.1:0-3569 GCA_036804625.1 Aureliella sp.
GGGCGGCCGGTGTGTGGGCTGCAGGCAGCGCTGGCAATCGCGGCTTGAAGGTGCTGGTGCTGGAGAAAAACCGCAAGCCTGGCGTAAAAATTTTGATGTCCGGCGGCACTCGATGCAATATCACTCAGAATTGTGGACCTGGCGACATCATCACCGCCTTTGGCAAACAAGGTCGCTTTCTAAAACATGTCATTTATCAATTGCCACCTGCGATCGTTGTGAAGCGACTGAACAGTTTGGGACTAGCCACCAAAGTCGAATCTACGGGCAAGGTCTTCCCGGTAAGCGACCGAGCTATCGACGTGCGCGACGCTTTGCTGACACAGCTTGAAACCCATGGCGTTCAGATGATGTCGGGTGTGAGTGTCGTTGACTTGCGACCTGTGGATCAACAACCAGCTCGCTGGGAAGTGATTACTCAGGACGGCGTTTTGCCTTGCCGAAGTGTGCTTCTGTGCACCGGCGGTTTATCCTACCCTGGTTGCGGCACTACGGGCGATGGCTACCGGTGGGCTCAGCAACAGGGACACACCATCGTGCCGACCTACCCTGCTCTGGCACCTCTGACTAGCCCCGCCGGGTGGGTTCACGAGCTGACAGGCATTACCCTGCCTGATGTTCGCGTACGACTGGACTTAGGCTCTAGCGCCAAAGCTGAAAAGGACCCCCGTTGGGTCAATCGCTCGGCCTTTCTCTGGACACATTTCGGCTGCTCTGGCCCAGCCCCGATGAATGTGTCTCGCTACGTGCATCAGCAGATGGAGCTTCGAGCCACCAATCCAGCGATTCCCGCGCCATGTCTAAGGTTGGATCTGGTACCTGACTTAAGTATTGATCAACTTCAAAGTAGTTTCGACGCCAGCAAGCAGGGAAAGAAAAGAGTGGCCAGCATCCTAACAGATTGGCTGCCTAAGAAAATGGTTGCACTGTTGATGCAGAACGCTGCCATTGACGATAGGGCCAACCTGGCCGAGCTACCCAAGAAGCCGCGACTGCGCCTGTTCGACGATCTGAAAGGCTTGTGTGTCCCCATCGATGGCACTCGCGGTTACGCCAAAGCTGAAGTGACTACAGGTGGAGTCGATACCGACCAAGTGCATTGTCAAACTCTGGAAAGCAAACTAGCTCCCGGACTCTTTCTAGCAGGCGAAATCTTGGATATCGATGGGCCGATCGGCGGCTATAACTTTCAAGCCGCCTTCGCCACAGCTCACGCCGCAGCGCTCAGCGTCCCAATGACGCCATAAAAGGGAACCTGTCCAAGCAGCGAAGATCTAAAAAGACCGACTACTTCTTCTTCTTTTTTGTATCTTCTTCCGGTCCCTTGACCTTCTTCTTTTTCTTCATCGAGATCTTGACCACTCGAGTCTTGGGAATTCCCAATACCGGATCGCCTTCCTTCCAGCGCTCTAATTCCTTCAATCTCTTGATCCGCTCAACGCGTGTCATCACATTGCGGCTCTTGATCGAACCACCGGCAACTTTCAGGCTCTTATCGAGTGTCATATCAACTATTCCAAAATACTGTGTTGGCCAAACTGGCCGCTAATGAATCGTATTCGTACTGCATCGACCAAGGGTTAGCACCCCCCTTTTAGACAAATCGACTTCAGTTGTGGCTGTAAGTTTATTGGGACGATTGAACTATTTCAATGGCTAATTCACGTGCCATGCTTCGATTGTAGCGGCTTTTCCAGCTAGCCTAAACGGCCTCACTTGGCGATTCCTTTACGACCGAATACTGAGCCGTAGGGTCGGACTACCACACTGAATCTAGCCCTATGCAGGACGCGAAACAATACCACATGCAGAAAAGGAGTTTCGGAATGACGATTTCTCGATATCTGTTGCCGCTTTTATTAGCTAGCTTTTTTGCGTTTCCTGCGATGGGACAAAGGTTTGACTACCTAAGCATTTACTCGGGTGGGGTTTTTCTGAGCGACTATCGTGGTGCCGCCCCAGGTCCCGTCAACCAGATTGGCAGCTTCAGTGATGGATGGCTGCTGGGCGGAGCTATCGGAAAGAACCTTTGCAATTGCAATCGGATTGAAGCCGAGTTCTTTTACAGAAACAACGGTGGCGATACCTGGACGGGTGCCTTTGGTCCGGTTCCTTGGGATGGTCGATTGAACAGCTTTTCTTCCATGGGAAATTTGCTACATGATTTCCGGGGATTCGGTTGGCGTCACGTGACTCCTTATATCGGAGCGGGATGTGGTGCAGCCTATTTGGACGGCGAATTGGCTTCACCTTCGACCAGCTACACGATCGACGAGACGGTCTTTGCCTATCAGGGCATTCTTGGAGCGAAGACTCAGTTAACTTGCCGTTTGAGCCTACTGACCGAATATCGATACTTTGGTACCAGCAAAACCAACTTGGTCGAAGAGATCAGTGACGACGAAGTGGGAACCTTCGGCTACGATTCCCACAACGTATTGGTTGGCTTGAGCCTTAGCCGATAATTGATTTAGCGTCGCACAAGCAACTGTCTAGCCGCACCAATCGGGGCGGCTAGGCAGCAGTCTGGGCGGACGATCTCCCTGTAGTCTTTGAATCGCCGATATCTGTTGAGCGATGCGGCCAGCCTGGCTGACACCTTCGATCTCGATCTCGAAATCGCGACATTCCCCAGCCTTCAACTCCACAACACGGCCTTGCGTCTGTTCAAACGATCGCGGGTTAGGAAACCCGGTGCCGGGTTCCAATCCGGTCACATAGCCATCTGCTTCTGAAGCCGTATTCTTCCACTGCGTAAAACAGGGCAAGTTATCGGACTTAAATCGCACGGCCACGCCACGACTGGATTGTCCATCGGTAAGCAAAGTATGCGCCCACCCCTGGGTGTCGGATGGGGGTTGCGAGAAATAGACCTGTTCTGAATAGCCGCTGGTGGGTGGCAAATAGGTCGCCCAAGTTTCGATATCGGCTCGAGCCCGAACGTCTCGAGCTACGATCTGCGGTGCCGCCAAGTGCAGCCTTGCTCCGCCGCTCAGCACCGGTTGTCCAAAGTTGATGTGGTAAAGCATTTGCATGCTGGCCGGAACACTAGCTAGGTTGGTTACACGATCCTTTAACGCGATGATCGGCTGGCCCAAAGTTAGTCGATACTCGGCTCGCAATCTTAGGTTGTAGACCAGAAATCGTGTTTCATAAACATCTCCCGAAATCACCAAGCTGCCGGTCTGCTGGTCTAACTCGACTTGAATATTGTCGGCGGGCAGGTTACCAATGCGACCATGTAGCGGATACAGCAGGCGACCGCGATCATCAAAGTCTGGAGCCCCAAAGGATCGTAGTCCACATCGGACAAGCAGTTCGTCGAAGCCATCCAACCAGCCGATCCCACTTGGGTCATCCAAGGGCACCCAAGCGGGATGGACAGGACCTTTGACCGGTGACCGCCATTGGCAATCGATTCCGCCCAATCTGGCTCTCCAAAGGCTCATTCCGCGAGTGGTGCATATCACGGCTCTAGCCTGATCGCTGTCCGCGACAATCAACTCGCACCCAGATCGAATGCCACCGTCTGTCCGAAATCTGCCCACTCGAAAATCCCCAACATCGAC
>DAIRSD010000508.1:0-3568 GCA_036804625.1 Aureliella sp.
GCGGCGCAGCGTGCAACTATCCAGAGTCGACAACTCCAAATTTTCAATGCCCGGGCACAACAAGCTACAAGCGGAACAGGTGGGAATTTCCCTGATCGTCATCGTGACGAACTGCGACTCTTGGACGTACGTCCTTTAGTGTTGGATGAATTGGTGGGCGGCTGAGCAGGCGGCTGACCATTGACCTGCGGCTGAGCCTGATTATTAGGCTGAGCGGGCTGAGCATCAACTTTCGATTGGCTCATGATGGATCGTATCGCATCATGCACCGATTCGACATTCAAACCGTCACCGATGGCAACCACTTCAATGTAACCTTGATCATTGGCAGCTTGATCCAATTCCTGAATCGATGCGACGACCACTTCCAGCAGCTCGCGACCTTGCGTAGAAACGATAATTCGATTGCTAACTTTGTCTGCGGCCAAGGACAGAACGCCACGACTGGGGAAGTCAAACCCGCTGGGGTCTTTCTTCTCTTCGCCCTCTGAACTTTTCTCGAACGCCTTGTCGTTTGAGCTAAGGTAGTCACGATAGACATCCTTGATAGTTTCGATGATCAGTTCGGCTCGCGAATGCTTCAAAGGGATAATCTTACTATATCTCTTGCGACTATCTGGCAATGGCTTTTGTGGTACGTCCCAGAGCTTAATCAGATCCGCAATCGTTCGTAAGTCGCGATCATCTGCATTCTTGACTACGATCGTATTGGTGTCATTATCTGCGATGAACTCCAGCGGAGCACGCTTGCCTAACTGACGTCCATCCTGGGATTTACTGTCCGAGGATCGCGGGCCACCGTAGAACCACCAGTTGCGATCGTCGTTATCCGTGGATTTTGTCTCCTGCTTCTCAAAATACTCCTTCAGATTTAAGCGGACCCAAGTCGCCGGCGCGTGCTGAACGGTAAATACTTCGTAGTCGCTTTTGGGTGGACGATTGGAGTACATCCACTGTTCCAGTTGATCCAGCGCCTGGGTATCATCTGATTCCAATATCAAATTACCCCGTTCGTCCACTCGAATGGAGATGGGCGCGTCCGCTGTCTGATCACTCTCAGGTGCGTCCGAATGGGATTCCGCAGACGGGTCGGCTTCTGCTGCAAGATCGGCCAGTGCTGGCGGCAAACGACGGTTGCGTTTGGCAGGAGCTTCTGGCTGCTGCCCTCTTTCGCCAGCATCATCACCTTCCTGGTCATCAGCAGGAAACGGATTTACGATTGTGGTAACTAGTCGGCTCTTGGAGCGACCCTTGTGCGATCGAAGATGATCAGATACCTGATTGCCCTCTGGCATTCCTGTCTTGGGTTTAGCCGGCGATTCTGCCTCAGGCTGAGTCTTGTTATTCTGGAACTCAGATTCATCCGGAATCTGCAATTTCTTACCTGTCGATCTTTCAAATTGCTTTTGAAGCTGCTGTAAGTACTGATAGGTGTCAGCCGATCGCGATGCATCGACGACACGTACCGTATTGGCACGACCACCTTCCTGAGGCACTTCCCCCAGTTTGACAAGCAGCTTCTTCACTTCTTCCAACTCGATATCATTGACCATGAGAAGGATCTGATTGTCTCGAATATTAGCGGTCACCCGCATTTGCTCAGCTTTTTTCTGCTTGTTGTTGGGATTCGCATTGAAACCCCAGGGGTCGTAAAATCCGCCACGATTGTTGCTCTTCTCTTCTTCGTCTCCCATCAATAAGAACCGCACACTACCAGCCACCGACTCGGCATCCAATCGCCGCAATTGCAATACATGCAGCGTACGATTGGGGGCGTCCAGTCGATCAATGACTTGCTGAATCAACAACTGATCAGCCAAAGACGCGTAGGCAACTATGGAACGGTTTTCTTCGTTGATTTGCAGTCTTGTGGTAGGTTCCAATGCGTCCATAGCTTGCAGGGAATCCACTAGTTCCTTGGGCGACAGAGTTAACAACCGAAATACCTTGGTTCGAATATTGATCCGTTCATAATCGGTCGCCATCTCGTTGGGCACATCCACGCGACTAATGAACGCTTCGATCAACGCGCGTTGACGAGGCGGAGCGTGGACGATGATGCTGTTGTTGCGGTCATTGGCAATGATGTAGACCTTTTCAGATCTAGCTCCGGCTGGAGTCGAGCCAGCCGTGCGCTGCTTTGCGGCTTTCTGGGAGGCCTGTGCAGCATTATTGGCAGCCTGCTGGGCAGCCGCTTGTTGAGCCGCTTGCTGAGCCGCTTGCTGCTGCTGTTGCTGCATCTGCTGCTGCCACTGCTGCATGGCTCGCGGATCGTTGGTCGGAGGCATCATCGGTCCACCGCTTCCGGATTTGAGATTCAGCCATGCCTCGAGATCCTCTTTAACATCGGATGCTCTTGCAAATGCTAAATGGAATTCCTGAGCGAGATTCTCGAGAGCCACAGCCGATTGTTCACGAATTAGAATTTCTTGAATCTCAGCCAAATTCTTGGCGATATCCATAGCTTCGATTGAATTGGTTGTCAGTAGAGCGGTCAATTGTCCGTATTTGCCAATTCTCGTTTGAAGCTCTTCGCCCACTTCGTCGGCCAGTAGCCAACTGAGTTCAAACGTAGTTTTCACAAATGAATGGGGTTGAAGACTATCGAGCTGCTCAGGTCGCACCCGAGGCACAAACGATAGATCCATATTCTCGATCTTTGAAACCGTCAGGGAGCCCTCGTGCTCCAGCATTGTGAAGCCGCGTTTTAGAAGCGCGCTGTTGATGTCATCTTTGGCCTCGGCCAGCGTATAAGGACGCCGTGTCGACAGGTTGATGTAGTCGCTAGGCAATTCCTGCCAGTCCAACGCTAGATCCGAAACGTTGGCCAGCCACTGAAGAACATCAGGCCAGGGCTGGTTGCGGAATTGATATTGCAAGTAGCCCTTCTCATCCGGCTGAGCATCTGCGAGTTCTTTGGCATCTGCTGGACTAGCGGGCTGAGCCGATCGCTGAATCGAAGGAGCGTCGCCAGAAGGATTGTTTGCACTGGGCGTCCCGCTGGTGTTCGCGCCAGGAGTTCCCGGTGCCGAACCTCGACCTGCACCGCTAGAACCCGGTTGCGCACTGGTTGGCCCCGAGTGGGTTGGCGCGGGCGTCGGTGTGGCCGGAGCGGGTTGAATACCCATCTTGTTGGATACTTGATCGATCTTTTCGATGACGGCTGCATCGTCGGCGGCACCACTTGAGTAATCCGAAAGCGCCTGGTCAATCTCCGCAACCGCCTCCTCTTCGCTAATCGTCTGCGAGCCCGAAGTATCCGCTTCCTGAGCCGAAACCCGCTCCAGACCTCTAGGCAGACCCACCAACAGCGCAAGCACAACACCGCTCAAGAGCATCCACTGGTAACGCGATTCAATTTTCATCGGTCAGCTCGACAAGGATAAAGGCTGGTGCGAAAAAGCCCAGACTCGGACATTTCGCCTATCTGTTATTATGGATAGATTCTAACACTAATTCTACAGGTGAAAGCTACAGGAGTTGCCCAATTGTTACCCTCAAACGCCTGCAAAAATCTCATAATCGGTATCGACGAAGCGGGTTACGGTCACAACCTGTGGCCACTGCT
>DAIRSD010000509.1:0-3561 GCA_036804625.1 Aureliella sp.
CAAAATTCAAGCTGGCAGGCAGCAACTGATGTCGCAATGCCAGGCAAACCTTGATTAGTCCAGCGACTCACGCTGCAACATCCAAGTGACCGATATTGGTTTTAAGCGAACCGATAGCGCAGAATTGTCTCTTATCCGTTGTTTGACGAAATGCTCGAGTCAACGAATCGATTTCGATTGGGTCTCCCAAAGCGGTGCCAGTGCCATGGGCTTCCACATAGTTGATCGAGTCTGCCGAAACATTGGCCATGGTGTGTGCTGCCAGGATGGCTCCGCACTGTCCTTCCACGCTTGGGGCGGTGTAACCCATCTTGGCTCGACCATCGTTGTTCAAGCCCCAACCGCTGATGACCGCGTAAACATCGTCACCATCGGCAAGTGCGTCGTCCAAGCGCTTAAGGGCCACCACGCCTGCACCTTCGCCAAAAACAGTACCACGCGCTTTGGCATCAAACGTGCGTACAGTGCCATCTGGCGAGACCATGCCGCCATCAGCATACAAGTATCCTCGGTTTTGCGGAAGTTTTAAAGTTACGCCTCCGGCTAGCGCCATGTCGCACTGACCATTAACCAAACTTTGACAGGCTTGAGCGATGGCTACGAGCGATGTGGAACAAGCGGTCTGGATAGTCATGGCTGGGCCGCGCAGATTCAGCTGGTAGGAGTCTTGTGTGGTCAGATTGTCATAGTCATTTCCAAGTTATCAGTGCAGGGCTCCACCTTGAAACGAGTTGGCCAAGCTGTGAATTAGCGCCGGATTAGACAGTAGGCTGGCCAGAACGTAGGTGTCCATGTAACAACCAGCGAAAAGTCCGACAGGCACCGACATGGCGTCTGGATTGTACCCTGCGTCCTCCAGAGCGTGCCAGCAACACTCGATCAGAATTCGATGCTGCGGATCCATGACTTGTGCTTCTTTGGGAAAGATTCCAAAGAACTTGGCGTCAAACAGATCGACATTGGCCAGACTTGCCGCTCGTTTCACTAAATTCGGATGGCTGCGTAAAGGGCTATCGAGCGGAAGGTTCAGTTCCTGATCTGGGATATCGGTGATGCTACATACGCCTTGAGTCAGGTTACTCCAGAAAGTGGCTATGTCGGGTGCCCCAGGAAATCGTCCGGCAAGACCAATGACTGCGATTTTATGAGATTGATCTTTAGAATAGAGGGAATTCGATCTGTTTCTTGAAACAGCATTGGGTTGATCCAATCTCCAGCCCCAAGAGCCATCTTGAATTCTCCGGCATATCGCGCTGACAGTTGGCAATGCGAATAGTTCAGTGATCGAAAGTTCAGTCCCAGTTTCCTGTCGTATGCGACTAAGTACTTGAACGACTCCCAGAGATGTAATACCCATAGATTTGAGCGGATCTTCCAGGCCAAGACGTTCCACATTCAGCACGCTACGACAGATTTCAGCGATCTGAATTTCCAAGGGTGATTGTGGAGCGACAAAGGGTTCGCCAATCTCTGGTCTTGCCAAAGCAGCAGGCGTGATCAAGCGGGCAATGGCTTGAAGGTCCCCAGCAAGTCGCGCAATACCATCGATCATCTCCGAGCTGTAGGCCGGGATTCGGGCAAAGCTTAAGGAGGCGGGAGCAGAGTTAGAATCGGGCTTGCTTAGGCCGGATTCATTTGATGCCACGTGGTGACTATTGCTGCGCCATTGCGACAGGCAGTGGCGAGCGATCCACATGGGTGCATGTGACTCGTCGGGCAAAACATGGTATTTGCCGCTGCTAAATTCCTGGAACAGGTTTCGGGCAGGTTCGTTTTTGGCAGTTGGAGTGAACCGGATTTCCAAATGATCTACACCGCACTCCTGCGCTTGGGCGATTAAATGGTCCAGCATTTGGATTTCAATACGACGACCCAATGCACGACAACTAAGCAAGAACGTGTCAACTTGCCAACAAGTTGCTTGGGTCTGAACAATCAGTGTTCCAACCAGCCCGTAATCACCGAATTTATCCTGGGCACGGACAGACCAGCAACGATGGCGACCATCACCAAGCAGTGCTCGAATTTCACTTGCAGTACGACGTAGCGTCGTGAAGTTCAGTTGGTTAGTTCGCTGGGTCAACTGAGCGATACGCTCCCAATCGTCTTCTTGGGCTGGCGCTATATCTACCTGCAACTCTAGGCCCGCCAAAAACTCTTCCAGCGTCTTAACGGACTGCCTGACCGTTTCCCGCTTGGATTGGGCCTGATAGTATTCAGCTCGTAAGCGATCCTCTTTTCCGGCTTTCGGCTGGTCAAGAACCCATGCGTGATCCACGTACGACTGGCAACCCTGGTGCGGTAGCTCCAAAACCAAGACCTGCGGACATTGTTCTCTGACCTCGGCGCACTCAACAGGGTTATCATCAACAAATACGAAACTGTCTAGACCGAGACTCAGCTCAGTAGCCAGTGACTTGAGATTGGTCGATTTGTTTTGCCAGTTGATTCGACAAGCGGTGATATCGGAACGTTTCAAAAGCATCTTCGCGTTCTGATCAAACACAGCCCAAACGTCATCTTCATGATTTTTGCTGCATAGACAGATCAGCATTCCTGACGCTCGCAATTGCAACAGCCTTTGCTGCAAATAGGTGCGTTCTACAGAAACTTGCATTTGATCGGGAGCAGATTCTCCGCAGACACCATCCCAAAGAGTGTTGTCACAGTCCATGACCAGCACTTTGACAGGCGGTCTCATGAGTAAGTGCAATCGTCGGCTGATAATGCTGCCCAGAGCAACGAAGTAGTCCGGTAGATAGGGAATGTGGGCCACTCGAAGCGCGACACCGTCTTCGATTTCCTCCAACGGGTAGAGGGTCGCGATCTGGTGATGATCAATCCAGTGAACGTGTGGTCGCTGAGCAATCTGCGCGGCAAGCCATGATTCGGTCCTGTTTAGCGCCTTTACGATAGAATCGTCAGCAGGACTAGTTGAAGCCGGCGAAGCGCTGGGGCACAAAATGAGAATAACTGGGACAGCACTCTTCTCCAGATAGGCGTCTAGCGCGCTGATGAACTCTTCAGCGTGTCGCTGAAACCCAGGCTCGCTGGCCGCTCCTTGCCAGTCGGCCAGTCGGACCAGCAGTGCGACAGCCGCATTATCGCCGCTGGCCATCTGCGAATTCGGATCAAGAAGCTGCTGAAACAATTGGTTAAACGGTGAAAAGCGAACTTTCAGGTCGTACCCTAACACGTCCATCCAACCGCGCAGCGGCCCGCTCAGCGGCTCGGCGGTAAATGTTGCTGCGATAGTTACGTAATGGGAAGGCACGGGGAGATAAAGTCGTCTGCGAGTGGCAAAAGGTAGTCGGGATGCAAGAGCCTCAGGCACTTGCTTGAGGCCCCCCCTTGTGGTGTGTTTTTGTTGGTGGGCTGTCCCCATTTTAATTGGAAAGTCTACCCAGGCTACCTATATCCACCAGGTTGTTTATTGTTAGTTCGCGGAGAATAGGGGTTCGAACGAATTTTCCAGCTAATCTTGCCAATGAAAATCTACCCAGAACACCAGCCCGACGCGCCAGTTTTGAAGTTGCGCTATTTCAGCTTGAATCGATTTGG
>DAIRSD010000510.1:0-3561 GCA_036804625.1 Aureliella sp.
AGACTCAGTCACTGGAGAGGAGGAACTTCACTTAATCGAACGTGATGAGATTGCTAGATCACTAGCCTTCAATCCGCAAAGAAACGAGCTAGTTCTATCAGTCAATAGTCACTTATGGCTTCATAACAACAAACTATCGACGATTCAGGAAAAATGGCAGAGGCATTCAGACGATGTTCTGGTTTGGCATGAACAACAGGCGGACTGGGCAGAGAAACAACACCGTTATTTCAAATTGGCCTACCACCTCAACTCACTTATAAATCAAGACAGTCCGTCCGGTCTTTATTTGCGTCGCGCCAACGCATTTGCCGGATTGGAACAGTGGGAACTCGCAAAGAAAGATCTGTCGCGTTATCAAGAATTGACTCCAGGTTCTGCTGATTCCAGGTTTTATCTCGCATTGCTCTGTCTGGCCTATGGTGATTTGACAGCGTTTCATTCCGAATGCGAAGCGATGATCAGCCAATATGCTAGTAGCGAAACACCAGATCATGCAAATGCTTTGGCATGGCTATTAGCTCTGACCCCCGAACGACCTAATGACTTGCAGTTAATGATCGATCGAATCGAATTTGCTTGCGAGCGAGCCAAAGAATCGAGTGATAAGTCCCTAGCGCTAAACACGCTGGGACTCACCTATTATCGTAACCAAAGATATCAAGAAGCTCTGCGCGCAATCCAAGAAAGCGTCCGTTTGCAAGATGGTATGGGAAGTGAGCCAGACTGGATCGTTTTATCAATGATCTATTCTAAGTTGGGCAACAAAAAGGAAGCTAAGAATTGGTATGCCCAGGCCTACCAAAGCCTAAACAGTGCCGTTGGACTGGGAAATCCCGTCTCAAAAAAGCACTCGCGTAATTGGATAAGCCGTTTTCAACTCGTCCTATTGCTGACAGAGGCTCAGCAACTGATCAAGCCTGAAGATAGCTAGTGACTGATAAGCAAGTCCATCAATAGCAATCGGCACCTTCCTATAGAAAATACTCAGACTGCTTTCGAAACGCCACAGATGATCCCTTTGAAGTCCGAGCTGTCGATATACAGGGATGACTTTTGGCGGTCGCACGGTACAATTGGGCTCTCTGTTACAATTAGTCCCGTTACCATTCGTCAGAAGAAGGACTTATTCGATGGTTCGCCCTGTAGTGCTACTTGCCGTGCTGTGTGTGATGTCCAACTGCGCCTACGGTGAGTACCAGTATCTGGTAGGCCGAGCGATCTGCGACATCACTGGACCGCCTATGGGCTTGAAGTTTATGGGCTACAATCGCCAGGATCAATCCGGTGAAGGCATTCAGTCGCGACAGTATGCTCGAGCCTTCGCCATTGCCGAACGAGACGGCAAGAATCGAGTGGTCTATGTGGTCGCCGATCTATGTATGCCTTCTTACACTCTGAAGCTGGCAGTTCTGGAAAAGGTAGCTAGCTCATTGGGAGAACGTTATCGTCATGAAAATCTGGTGCTGACGGCGACTCATACACATGGTGCTCCTGGAGGTTATTACCATCACAACGAGGCCAGTCAGTTTGGTGGCATGTTTTGCCAGAACTATTTCGATACACTAACGGAATGCATTGCGGAAGCGGTCATTGCCTCCGACGCTGATCTTCAACCTGGCAATATCTATATGGCACAGGGAGAAGTCGAGCAGGCGAGTGTGAATCGATCAGCCGTTGCCTATTTGAATAATTCGGCTGGTGAAAGGGCTCGATATTCAGGTGATACCGACAAGGTTATGACGCTGCTCAAGTTTGTGCGAGAGGAAGGACCTGTGGGCGTCTTGACTTGGTTTCCGGTGCATACGACTTCGATGAATTTTTTCTATCGACTGATCACAGGTGATAACAAGGGATTTGCTTCCGCTCTGTTTGAAAAGGCACAAGGCACAACCTACTCCAGCCCCAAGGACTTTGTAGCTGGTTTTGGAAATTCCAACTGCGGCGACGTAACTCCCAATTTGAACTTGAATGCCACGGGGCCGGGAATGGACTGTGTCGAAAGCAACGAAATCATTGGTCGACGTCAATACGAAGTGGCGCGGCGACTATTTGATCAGGCAACGGAGAGTCTGACAGGTCCGGTTGAGTATCGACACAATTTTGTAGACTTTCCAAAATTGACGGTGGCCGCCGAATTTACAGGTGCTGGCGACAAGCGGTTGTGCCCCTCTGCTATGGGCTACTCGTTCGCAGCCGGCTCTACCGAAGATGGTGGTGGTCATCCGCTATTCCGCGAAGGCATGACGAAGCGAGATGGATTTGTCGAAAATTTGCTTCGAGCCGCAGGCGCGGGCGTAGAACCGTCTGAAGAGTTTCTCAAATGCCATGCGCCCAAGCCCATACTTTTGGCCACAGGACTAAGCAATCCGCCGCAGCACGAACAGACCATCACTTTAGGTTTGCTCAGAATCGGCTCCCTAGTGCTGGTGGCAGGTTCAGGTGAATTCACCACGATGACTGGACGCCGCATCTGCGAATCAGTGGCGAAGGCTTTAGAAGTGGCCCCCAAGAATGTAGTTTTTGCTGGATACGCGAATGATTTTGCCGGTTATGTGACAACCTATGAAGAGTACCAAACGCAGCAGTACGAAGGCGCACACACGCTGTTTGGCCCCTGGACTGAAGCTGGACAGCGACAAGAATTTGTTCGTTTAGCTCGTGCGATCAAGGACAACTTACCTGTCGAGCCCACTGCACAGCCAGAGGACATGCGAAAACGTGTTGAGAATTCGTGGCGTGATGGCCCAGATGAAGCTGATCCGACGGGTGCCCAATTTGGCGATATCGTAGTTCAGCCAGAGAAAAGCTACGTCGTCGACGACTTGGCTACCGCCGTTTTCTGGACCGGTCGGCCCTCCAACGGCTACCAGCGGGGACAGAGATATTTTACCATCGAGCGACTCAAGGCAGCCGAGTCCAATCAATGGGAACCGTTACTACGCGATGGCCAGTGGGAAGCCACTTGTCAGTGGCAGCAGATGATCGTGGAGACGGAGGCTGAACGAAAAAAAAGAATTGCAGCCGCCAAAGCCACCGCCTACACACTCAACGCCAGGCCGGTCGAGCCCAGGCCAGAGCCCTTTCAAGTGACAATTCAGTGGAGCATACCGCCGGATGCGCAAACCGGAACCTACCGAATCGTACACCACGGACGCTTCAAGAAAAACGGTAAAGTCGAGTTCTTCGATGCAACATCGTCAACTTTTGAGATCGTCAAGTGAGGCCCGCATTGAAGCAGTCACCGGAGTTGGAGCGTATTGAACATGCTGGGCAGGATCCCACCATTTGGAAACTTTGGGGCCCATTCCTGTCAGAGCGGCAATGGGGCACGGTTCGCGAAGATTATTCAGAAAACAGCGACGGTTGGAAATCATTTTCTCATGAGCACGCTCGAAGCAGAGCCTACCGTTGGGGTGAGGACGGTCTATTGGGCATTGCAGATCGTGAGTGTCGACTCTGCTTTGGTCTGACCTTGTGGTATGGCTTCGATCCGATTCTCTAGTAGCGTCTTTTCGGGTTGGCTATTCCGGATTGCATTCACGGTGAGGATTTCAAGGA
>DAIRSD010000511.1:0-3543 GCA_036804625.1 Aureliella sp.
TCTTCACAGTATAACAATACAGATACAGCTCCCTATTAAAAGAAATCCCCGTAGCCAAAGTGCGAACCAATTCGAGGGGAACTGTGGATCGTTCAATTGGCCATTTTGTATCCATATGTAGAAGATATCTACCGTCATTGATTTCAAGACCAGTTACGCTTATCGCCATACAAACACCTAATTTAACTTTGTCGTTTCCAATTCCTAAGTATTGCCCCTTACGAACTATGGCGATTCCTTCAATGTCGGCTACCGACATCCAGCGAGCTAATTCCAATTCTGAGCCAACGATTGCAAAGGTATAGATACAGGTATCTACATTGGTCTTTCTACTATTCATAGCCCCCAAGCTTTCAAAAATGCCTGAAGTGCGGCCGATACACAGGGGTGTTGGCTGAAAATCCAAGGAGGTCCAACGGACGAGGCTGCAGTCGAGTTGAGAATCGGAATTCCCGTGATGTACTGCCATTTGCCTGGCGTAAACCATCCTGTAGGAAAACGAATTAAGCCTTCTGCTGTTCCTCTGAACCACGTTCCTGCAACTTGAAATGATACATTAGTACCAACACCGCTAACATGTGGCGTCCACGCGAACCCTATTGTAGACCCACCGGCTGCTCCCCACAACCAAATACCTGAAGCGGCTACTCCGGCGATTGCACCACCGGCTTGAAAAAACGGAGTCGCGTACGCCAAAATCGTATCCATGGCGTCTACGGGTTCTTGACCACCGTCCCACGGATTGACATAGTCTTTATAAGATTCCCACCAGCCTGAATGAAAACTGTCAACGGCAAACATCGCTTCATCTAACCCATCACCATTACTTCCTCCGAACCACCGCGCCAAACCGTCCAACACTGATTCGCTGCTGGCTGGCGGTGATGGCGGCGGAGTCGTTGGTGGTTCTGGATCTGGTTCGGGTGGCGGCGGTAGCTCGTCTGGCGGTAAAATTACCTCACTTCCATCCCAATCTTCGAAAATCGCCTGAATCGCGGCTTCATAGTCGGTTAGTGTGGTGTGGGGAGTAACCACCAATTCCCCACCACCGAACAAACAGCCATTACACATCGCTTCGTCGCCAGTGATTGCTACTTGGGCTCCGTTGTTGGAACCGGTGTTGACGATCTGCCTAGTTACAGGATCGAAGTCGCTTCGATAAGTAGCCGTCTTGGTCAGTTCGGCATCGCGTTTGTTATAAGCTCCCAGTGCGTACTTGGCATCAAAATGGTCCTTATAATTCAGATTCCCTTTGACCTCGCGGTAGGCCGTGCCGGTCCATACCGGCTGATCATTTTGTAGCTGGCCGGTCAGATCGATCTTCTCCAGGTCACGCCGCACCAGCGTGGTGTTTCCGTTAGCAATTTGGTCAAGGGTGTGCGATAGTGTTTCAGAATGGTAAACGTCCAAATCTTGATAATGAGTCGTCTCGTATAACTCATAGCCCGAACCTTCCGATTTCAGCGTTGCGCCCACTGAGGGCGATGCTACATGGGTGGCACCATCTGTCGTTGGAACATCTCGCGCCCACCTACGCATCCTGCGAAAACCTTCCGATGGCATCGTGCCATCGGGTTTCAGTTTTCAGCCTTATCAAGCTTGTCAAGCAACTTCCAAACCGTCAACCGGAAGTCACTTTCCGTCATGCGGTATCCATACGCATCTTCACATCGACTGACGAACTCCGAATCAAGACCCGCGAAGATGTCGTATGTGCAGGCATCATCCGCCACGAAGTATGGTCGATCTTCTTCATCGAACATCCGTTCGAGAAACAAGTTCAACGCATCTTGTCGTTTCGTAAGCTCATTGGACTCGCCAAAATCGTAGTTGTCGTTACTCATGGCAATGGTACGAATCCTCCATTTTCAATGAGGTTGATAATGTTTCGCTCTCGGATTGGTCCAACCGAGATTATCTTGAATTTGTCCCCGGCAACGGTGATTCGCGTCAGTACGCCATCAACTTCTTGGATGATGTTGATATTGCCTGTTCGCGAGTCGAAGAATCTCCTCGCCGCGTCGTTGTTCACAAGTTCGTGTAGACGTTGTGCGCTCGGGGAGGAGCGGGGGACATACAACTTCCAAGCCATCGGCGCTCATCAACAGCGATGGAGCCGAACCATGGCAGATCCACTAGACTACCCAGATTGCTGATCTGTTACTCACAAAAACTTTGCCACCAAAAAAAGATGATTGTCCCCGTTCCGCTTGTTGATCACAGCTTGGAATGATACCCCTCGAAACTACTGATGGAGATTCTTGCGAGGATTCCTATATCGCCCAGTCTTCTGTATTTATTCTTGAGATGGTTTCGGTACCCAACGAAAGTTGAGTGTCCCCAGTTGGCACTATTTAGTTTGATCGCAGTAAATTTGGAAACTTGTGGAATTGAGCTGGGAAATGACGGAAGTAGTCCAGTTCTTTAGAGGGGCTCGCCATGGTGAATTGTGTGTCCCCAGCACCATTGCCATCGCGCTGAACGTCTGCGCGTATTCAAAATCGCAAGTTTGACCATGACAGTGCTTTTCTTTCGTAGAACAATATGTCCGTCAGGCTGATGAATCGCTTAATTGGTGAAAGGAATTATTGGGATCTAAGTCATTGGAATCTCCGGTTTCGTGGTAGAACAGCTACGTGTCTCTTGATGAAATCTGGGAGAAGATCAAGCACTGTAGCCAAAAACTCATTGTCGTCACCAAAATTGCGAAGTGCGGAAACGTATGCAAGAGAACGTTCAACGTTGTGGTCGGAAGATGCAAGCTCCATGATTCTTGCTTTAGTTGCGAATTCTTTCACGATTACTCTGTATTCGTCGTGGTCATGCGTTTTGAAGTACTCGTCTGGAAACAAACATAAATGCAATGTTGCTATATGTCTTACGCCGTCATTCTCATCGGATAGCAACTCCATTATCCGACACACCACTGAACTGTCGTTTGCCGCGAACTGGGCCAATGCACGGGCGGCCTCCAGGCGCACACCTGAATCAGGACGGTCCAACAATCGACAAAGTTGCTCTTTCAAGTAGTCGCTGCCGCTTAAGTTACCGCATTCCGCAATAATCCAAGCACCCAGGGCGACCACACGCGGGTCGGAATGATCTAAGAAATTGTGCAAGTCTCGAATGTTGCCAGATTTACGATAGCGATCTGCGAGAACATTTGCCGCTTTTCCGATTTGATCGTCGGAAAGCTTTTCGTAGGACATAAGAAACTCCACCGCGGAATCCATTACATGTCCTCCAATCGCTTGAGCATCTGCCTTAAGAAGTTTTCTTCCTGGACAATCCGCTCGAAATGCGCTTTCCGTGCCCACACATGCCCTCCGCCAGCCTTGTCAAATTCGGCAGCTTCAGCCTTCCTCACAGAAATGCTGTGTCGATAGATTTCAATTGCATCTTCGATAACTGCCTTGCTCCAATTCTTCGGCACATGTGTTGGAACTTCGTCCGCAACCTTGCCAATACCCTTGATTACAGGCGTCCCTCCTTTGATTGGGGCAGCAGCTCCAAGAATTCCTAATCCTGACATTGCAGTGCTGA
>DAIRSD010000512.1:0-3519 GCA_036804625.1 Aureliella sp.
AGCGATGCAAATTGAGAATAAAGGCAGAGATGGTAAATGCAGCGTTAAACAATACGGGTGTCCCACCCTCTTTGAGGCTAACAGGACGGTTAAAATTGAGACGAAAGATGTCCAATCATGAATTACAGTTTAAGGGATGAGACTTATGGGTTCCGTCACTGAGACCGTCAAGACGTTCAATTCAGCGGTGCGAACCGTAACGCTGATTGTCTTTGTGGTCATGTGAGGAGTAGCTGGGGTTTGGACTTACGATCGCTACACGGCCAACGAACGTGCTTTGCAGCAGTCGCAGTCGGAACTTGCGGAGACTCAAAAGCAGTTGGTCTCTTTGAAGTCGGATCTGGAGCTTACCAAGGCAGATTTGGCAGAGAAGATTGTCTTGATCGAGAAGCTGGAAACTTCGCTCAAGTTGCTGAAAACAGACCAGCGACTAGCACGGCTAAACGTGTTGAGATTGGAAAAAGGGGACTCCGATCAAGTGCTCAGCAGCCACCTGGAGTTTGTAGAGCTTTCACCGCAAGGCGAGCCACTTTCGCCACCCAAACAATTTACGCTGCCTGGAGATTTGGTATACGTGGACAATTGGGTGATCAAATTTGATGATCACTACATCGAACAGGCCGACATCGAACGCGGCACCTCTCTAGTTTTGTTTCGACGTATCTTTAGTGAGCAGCAACAGCCCAGCGAAGGCGTTTCGCTGGACGAAGTCGGTATGCGGCCTCAAGCGTACGCGCGCGGAGGCAGGCTGTCTGAATTCGAGAAGAAACTTTGGAATGAATTTTGGGAGTTTGCCAGCCAACCCAAGAAGGCCGCAGAAATGGGGATTCGAGCTGCCAACGGCGAGGCGATTTCGATCCAGGTCCGGGAGGGCATGTCCTACGAGTTGAGACTGCGTTCCAGCGGTGGATTGTCTTTTACGCCCATTGAAAACGATCCACCAAATCAACCGGCTGCCAAGGCTTCCTTCGACAACTAGAACCGTTTGAGCCGAAAAAGCTTCCTTCATGTCCCAAAACGCAATAAGTCAAGGCAATAGCTCTCAACTCGACATCGGTATACCTTATCCGTCAATTGGCGAAGCTGCCCGGTACTGGCTGAAGCTTGGCTTGATCAGCTTTGGAGGGCCTGCTGGCCAAATCTCGTTGATGCATCACGACGTTGTGCAAAAAAGAAAGTGGATCACCGATGCGCATTTTCTGGATGCAATGAATTTCTGTATGCTGTTGCCAGGCCCTGAAGCTCAGCAATTGGCCACTTACCTGGGATGGCGTCTGCATGGAATACGCGGTGGATTGATGGCCGGACTGTTGTTCATAGCACCAGCCGCCCTTTTGCTGTATATCTTAAGCTGGGTCTACATGGTCGGCGGTGAATTGCCATGGATAGCCGCCTTCTTTCATGGATTATCGGCTGCGGTGATTGCCGTTGTGCTACAAGCTACCTTGCGGATCGGTTCTAGGACTTTGACCAGTCCTGCGTTATGGCTGGTTGCCGTCCTGGCCTTCTTAGCTATTTTTGTCTTTCAAATTTCGTATGTCTTGATTCTCATGGGTGCAGCGGCCATCGGATGGTTGGGCTCGATAATCGCTGCCGGGCAATTTGTCGCCAAAAGTCATCATCAAGGCGCTCATGCAGATTCAGATGTTCGGACCGTACGACTAACAGAATGCCCCAAGGTGACGTGGCAGCGCACTTGTAGGATTCTGTTGATAGGTCTTGTGTTGTGGTGGGGACCGGTTTTTGCTGCGGTAGGCAGTTTGGGCTGGCACAGCACACCTGTTCAGCAGGGCCTGTTCTTTAGCAAAGCCGCATTAGTAACCTTCGGAGGAGCCTACGCGGTGCTGCCCTATGTGGCTCAGCAGGCCGTGGAAGATCACCAGTGGCTGACTTCTGCTCAGATGATGTCAGGACTAGCTTTGGCAGAAACAACGCCAGGGCCATTGATCATGGTGCTTCAATTTGTGGGATTTGTAGGCGGCTGGCAGCATCCAGGAACTTTCTCGCCACTGACTGCCGCCACCCTAGGCTCGTTCATGACAACCTGGGTGACCTTTGCTCCCTGCTTTTTATTTGTGTTTTTGGGAGGCCCCTACGTCCAACGTCTGGGCCAATTACCGCGCGTCCGCGCGGCTCTGACGGCTATTTCAGCGGCGGTGGTTGGCGTAATTGTCAATTTGGCGGTCAAGTTTAGCATTCATGCTCTAATGCCTTTTGCAGGAGGCTCTTTTGACTGGACGATTGCCACAGCCGCTGTCGTGGCCTTGTTCCTCCTGGTTCGTTTTCAAGTTGGCGTCGTCAAAGTCATTTTACTTTGCGGCTTAGTAGGCTTGTTCCATTGGATGATCCACAGTTAAGATGCCGCCGCAATTACTTTAACACTCTTTCGGTCACCATTGGTTGAATTTTCGTGTCCTGGCAATCACAATGAAGGACTCGGATGACTGATAGCCTTTCCGCCGAAACCGATATGAATACTCCACCCAGGACTCCGCTGCTATGAAACCTAGTTTTCGCCCTTTTGAACTGTGTATTGCGGTACTATGTGTTCTAACATGGTACCTACCATGTCTGGCTCAGGATGCCAGTGGTACTGATTTGGTAGCGAAGGCTCAGCGGATTGCCCTCACCCAGCCACCCACTGACGACTGGGACTATGTGCTGATGGGAGAGTTTGTTGGGGTGATCACCACATCGGAAAATCAAGTAGAACCTTTGGGATTACAACTGAGACCCACCGGCGGAAACAATTTTGAAGCGCTTCAGTTCATTGGTGGCTTACCTGGACAGGAGGAATTCAAGAGCCAAGATCTGTCCTAGGATGGACGGCGTTATGAAGACTAAATGGTTATATCGGGTGGCCCATGGGCGATTATGGTCGAGAAAGGATTCTGCACGATTCTTGATCGGCAAGGAAAAACCGTTGGCAGACTGGAAAGGATTGAACGCGGTAGCCCAACAATGGGTGCTCGACCACCCGCCGAAGCGATCGTGCTGTTTGACGGTAGCAGCACCGATCAGTTTCTAAATGCCAAGATGACTGCTGACGGACTGCTGATGGCAGGAGCTGATGTGCGCCCCATGATTCAAGATTTTTTCCTGCATCTAGAATTTCGAGTGCCTTACATGCCCAACTCGGACAATCAAGCCCGTGGCAATAGTGGTTGCTATCTGCACAGTCGTTATGAAGTCCAGATATTGGATTCCTTTGGGCAATTGCCGCAATTCAATGGAGCCAGCAGCCTGTATCGTACCAAGGCTCCAGATTTGAACATGAGCTTCCCGCCGCTAGTGTGGCAGACTTATGACATTATCTTTACGGCCCCGCGCTGGGCAGCGGACCGATCCAAGATTCGCAACGCTCGATTGACCGTTTGGCACAATGGAGTCAAGACACAGGATGATGTAGAGATACCCAATAAGACCGGTGCGGGTCAGTAGGAAGAGCCCAGCCTGCTTCCTATTCGATTGCTGTATCACCGTGATCCGGTAGTCTATCTCAACATCTGGATCGTCGAT
>DAIRSD010000513.1:0-3515 GCA_036804625.1 Aureliella sp.
CATGATAGTCCAGGTCACGTCAACAGTACACACACCTTGGTTACAGCCTACCCCGGTGAGCTGATCGAGACACCTCCTTACGAGCCTAAACATCCCAATGCCTGGTCGGTAATCACCAAGCTGCTGGGGCAAAAGCGAACCGATCTTCCAGCCCATGTTGCCAATCATGTTCGCTACGATGGGGCGGCATATCTCGGGCATGGGCTGCAACCTTTTTTGGTTACTGGAGATCCCAATCAAACTGATTTTAGAGTTCCCAATGTGGGTATCGAAAAGATCGCTAGCGAGAGGTTTCAGACTCGCTCCGAACTTTTGGCAAAGCTTGATCGGTTCCGGCGCGATCTGGATGCTCATGGTCACATGCTGGCCGGAGATCGATTTAATCAAAGCGCGATCAATATGCTAACAAGCGACGCGGCGCTTCGAGCCTTCGACATTTCGCAAGAGAGTGACGAAACTCGCGATCGTTATGGTCGACATACCGTTGGTCAACGCTGCTTGCTGGCTCGACGCTTAGTCGAAGCTGGAGTCAGACTGATCACCGTCGACTTTCCCTATGTTGCAGGTCAGAAAGCACAGAGTTGGGATGACCATGCAAGCGTCTGGAATATTTTTGACGAAATGCGATCCCGACTGCCAGTGCTGGATCAGGTAGTCTCCGCGCTGATCGACGATTTATATTCGCGAGGACTAGACCGAGAAGTGCTTCTGTTGGTGATGGGGGAAATGTCTCATACACCGCTATTGTCAAATTACAATGGCCAGCCCGGCCGTGACCATTGGGGCAAGGCGATGTCTGTTTTCTTGTCTGGAGGTGGTCTGCGCATGGGGCAGGTCATCGGATCGACAACCGCCAAAGGTGAAGAGCCGAAGAATGATCCAGTAACACCAAACGACTTCTTGGCGACTGTTTATCGAACGATGGGAATACCCTTGGATACCCAGTTCGAAGACTTTTCAGGACGTCCTGTATCCATCGTACCTAACGGTAACCCCATTGAAGGGCTGTTCTAACGGTCTTTTCTATTTGTTAATACGGCACCGATGCTACCGATTACCGCTCCTGCCAGGTGTGCTAGCGGAACCGGAGTGAACGAAGTGTCACTAACAAACAAAGTATGCTGAGCGGTCAGCTCGTAGGCAATCTTGGCTGCCATGCCGAGCAGTAAACCCAGAAACACTAGACTTCGAATCCATTGTTGTCGATGGATCTCAGTGAGTAGCCAAGTCGTAGCCAGTAGAGCGAATAGCGCCGTGTCGATTCCGCTGAGCCCTCGATAGGATACTAGCTCGGGCGTCGTGATCATGACCATCGGCGGAATGAGCAATGCGCTTGTGATGGTTGTCCCAAGGAAGGCTGTTCGGCTCAGACGTTCACAAAGACTGCTAATCGCGAAGAACATCAGCGTATCCCAAAATAAGTGATTGGCTGACCAGTGTAGCCAGTTGCATCCGAATACACGCAAGACATTCTGCAAGCCTACCAGCGATGGCAACGAGTGATGATGTTGATCAAGATTTTGGGTCACGTCCAACCAACAGGCATCGTTGAAGTGAAATTCCAGATGACTACCCAACGCGGGAATGGCAAACAGCACAAGTGCTAGCCCGCTAAGCGCTAGCGAAATTGGGGCTTGCCGGAATCGTTCCATCATTGCATGCTTAGGACTTGCTTTGATCGAGCTTGCGTCGTTGGAATTGATCAATGAAATCAGTTGCATGTTTCTGCAGCCTTCAGACAAGAACAAAAATTAGAACTAGGTCAACAATGCTGGTCCGAGATTGTGGACTCGGACCAGCATGATTGCAAACATCAAAACTTGGGTGGCCAGACGCGAAACTAACGCAGGCATTTGTTCGCCAATTGGATCATTAGCGAATTTGCTTCTGATTGGGCTACCAATTTGCGCTAGTCCAGTTGTCCTCTCTCAATCGTTTGATGCAACTACAAAGATTGTTCGCCCGCTTCCGACTTGCCAAAGCCATGATTGCCAACTGGTCGTCGACGAGCCGCCCAGGCAGAAGCACCAGCTAGTCCTAGAGCAATCAAACCACTGATTGGATCGATGGCTCCACCGCCTCCTGCTCCCGAACTGGAAGGAGCAATCGTAGGTTCGAAGTTAGATGGTGCATTGCTGCTGGAACTTGAAGTTGAAAACGCCAAGTCGGTTGGACTGCTACTAGAACTGCTGGATACCACCGTCAAGTCAATTGGTTGACTGTTTGCAGGCGTAGCAGGCTGCGAAGGGAATGCTTCACTGGCAGGTTTAGAAGGACTAGCAGGAGTCGACGCGAGCTGCTGACCGTTGCCATCGGCTGGCTTTGAACTCTGCGAGTCTTTTTTGGGACCGAGCGATGCCAATGATTGTTCACGCAGTCGTTCTAGTTCGCCTTGCAAACGCTGCCTAGCCAGATCATCGCGACGAACTCGCGTGGCATTGCGACGCTCAATCGCCCAGCGTTTGTATTCCGAGTCGTTCTCCAGGACGATGAATGATGCATATTCGCTGACGATGGAATATCCCTCGCAGAGTCGCACGATTTCACTTTCGACATTGGAGCCGGAACCCTTTTCGCGGATTTCATTCATCAGTTGTTGAACCCGGCTGTAAGCCCACATCCGCTCGATTTCCGGGTTGTCGTCGCTGGATTTCGGCAAAGAGACTTCGACGGTCTGCTCAAAAGGCTGGCCCATCACCTCCGCTCGAATGGTCACCAGCGAAGTACCGCCCTGTTTGTAACGACCTATCATGCGGAGCGGGGCACCATAGAACAAGTCTGGCAAAGCGCCAGGCAGGACGTCAAAAGTATCCACACCACTGATTGAAATGCTAACGTTCGTGGCAACCGGTCGCATCAACTTGCGACGAAAAGCTTGAGACTGACGTTTGAAATCGTCTTGCAACGAAACAAACGCAGCCAGTCCACCGGCACGTTCCGAAAGCTGTTTGAGCAATGGACGATTGACTTCGTTTCCAATCCCTACACAGAAGACTCGAGTCGATTCTGGGGCACCGCCGATCAGAGAGATCAGTTCGGCCTGTTCGTCTTGCTGTGTCATTCCGTCAGACAGGACGACAACGTTCAACGGTCGATCTTCGTCTTTGTATTTGTATGCGGTCGTGATGGCGGGACGCAGCGAGGTGCCACCGGCAGCTCGCTGGCTGCTCAGCAGTTGGCTTGCCTTCTGTTTCGTGTCGGCACTAGCGGTTTGAAACGACTGGAAGTGTAGCGTGGGTGCATTATTGAATGTAATCACTTCGAAACGATCTTCGCTGCCCAGTTCACCGATAAAGGCATCCACCACATTGGTGGCAAGTCTCAGCTTTCCTTCGTTGGCCATACTGCCCGAAATGTCGACAACAAACACATAATCCATGCCGGCACCGTACTCCTCCAATTCTTCGCCAGCAGTCATCGTTAGCAGAAAATAACCGTCTTCGTCGGTTTGTTTATTTGCAACAACATCGATCACAGTTCTTGGACGCTCGGTATCAAAGGCAATCACAACATCC
>DAIRSD010000514.1:0-3504 GCA_036804625.1 Aureliella sp.
AATCGACAGTGTAATCGGCTCTGAGTGGAGCGACGGCCAGGAATAAGAAACAGCATATGAACTTTTTTTGCATGGTAAACTCTCTTAGAAAATAGGCTGGGAAAAAACTATTGTTTGAGTCCGCTGATCAACTCACCACCAGCTCTAGACAGCACCGCTGCCAGAACTTGAATATCGGATAGATCGCTTAAAAAGTGTGTCGAACCGTCCGCAAGCGAAAAATTGCTACCACCCGTGTGATAGCTGTGAAACTCTTGTCCAAAATCGCAAAACTCACCAGCAGGACTCCGAATACCCGGTGGACATGGAATCCAGCTTGATCCTGGCTTCGCACGTACATTCTGAGTTACGCTTTGATCAAATACATTTTTGTGACCGATCCAGATCGAATGCAAACCTTCCGGGGCTTCACCTACCAGAACCGTGTGTGACAATCCATCGGTTATCTCCTTGACTCCGATATCCTGATCAGCCCCAAGCATCAGTGTTCCCCGACCGCCACCACCAGGCTGGTATCGGTTGGGACAATTCATCAGTGGATGACAACGCAGATCACGCTCACCATAGTTACCACCGTAGTCGGTACGGGCGTAACGAGAAGTGGCTGTAAGTGCATCTCCATTGGGGCGCGAGCCATCTTGTTTGGGTGCCGAGGGACACAGATAGTTGCTGACTGATTGCTGACCTGCTGGCAAGTTCTCTGGATGAATGAATGGCAGTCGCTGGTCGATCATGTCGTAGATGGCCGACTGCTCGATGAATGGCAATATGGCAGCGCCCCATGACAACTGAGTGCGTGCAAGAGCCGCGGGATTGGTCAAACTGACAACGCCTGATCCGCCTTTGGGGAATCGACGGTGAACGCTTTCATAGTTGGCCAGACCTAGTCCAATCTGCCGCAATTGATTCAGACACTGCACACGCCTGCTGGAATGACGAGCCGATTGAACCGCTGGCAACAGAAGGCCGATCAATAACCCGATAATGGCCAACACGACCAACAATTCTACCAGCGTAAAGCCGGATCTCTTTTCAGCCCAAACAGCCGTAGACATCGACTGAACCCTAACGACAAAGGCAAAACTCGCTGGATCGCTTGCTGCGTTACGGCAACCTGAACCTCAAGTTGTTTTCATACAGACGCACAGCGACCCGCGATTGGAATAGACGCTCATCCCTAGCAACAAGGGGCCTCGACCCGAGAAGGCGATCCTTGTCTTGGCGTTTGGTAGGTCTTCTGACTTGTCACTTCGAAAATACCCGCTGCCTTCTCGTCTGCATCCGCAGACAATGGCACTTCCAGAGATTTCAAGAAGGGATATTTCTAAGCATCCACAACACGCGTGGATGCCTTGCGACTTACAGCGGCGGGGCCGTCCCGGAGTTTCACCGGAGTTCCCTGTTCATTTCAAGCCCTTTGAATCATGGGCCGAAATCACCAAACACTGCCATAGTAACTTTAAAGTCCAGTCGGAACGGTAACGATTGAGTTCGTCTCTCGACACCACCAGACCTTATCGAACGGTTGCTTAGATTATCTGCCCAATCTGCTTCTGTCAACTGGACAGCAAATCCGATCCCATCTTGGGGCATCACTTAATTAGTTCCTCTACTTCTGCTTTCAAGGCATCACGTTCAATTTCGAAGCTTTCCCGAGTCATTTCCGGCACCTGATCTGGCGGCCCGCCCACTTGAATCGTCCCGAGACTTGGAAAAAATGGCGAGAGAACATACTGCCGTATTACGAACCAGCACAAACTTGCCTCATTGAGTGATGGATCGATTTGCCGTTCAATTGTTTGATGTGCCTCTTTGAGAGCGCTCCAGTGAAGTCCGGGCCGTATGTGGTGCGCAGTGTGGTAACCATTGTTGAAGAAAAGGTAGTTAAAACTGCGGCTCGTGAAGTTCCGCGAGTGATCATGATCAGACCATACGTCAGCATGGACGTGCTGAATGTAGTTAAACATCATGATGACTGTCGCCGAAGTAATCGCGGGAAGTATGAGGGCAAAGAACCAAACGTACAAGCCGGTCCCGTTTCGTAAGTCTTGATACAGATACAAAGCCAACACCAACATACCGACATAAACACCGATCCAAAAAACGTACTGAAATACTATTCGGGAATGCAAACTGGGATTTTTCGCCTTCGCCCGACGAATGTACGTCTTAATTGGTTCGCTCTGAAAGTAGCCAGATACAAACGGATAGGTTAACACGACTAAAAGGTTGTGCAGACTTGTGTAACGCCAGGTGATCGTCGCATCTCCCGGACGATTCGTAAATCGATGGTGATTCAGGTTATGAGTTGGAATCCACATCAACGTCGGATAGCCGTAAAAAATCGTCAGCAGATGTCCAAATCCATGATTCAGTCGTCTTACGGAAAATGTCGGCTGATGATTGTGATTATGCGAAATCACTCCGCATGCAATCGCCAGGTAGCAGGAGGCCGGACAGAGGAAGACCACGGTTGATGGCCATCGATATTGAATTGCCACAAGCGCAACCGCCATCGCGACCCAGACTACCGTCCGGTAGTCTGCTTTGTTTCGAAGAAACATATAAATTGGCGAGCCTGACGCTGTTTGATAAGAGATGTAAGCGAATCGCCGACAGAGTGTTGGCAATGGTGCTGAAGCAAATTCTTGTAGCAATTTCAACGCCACAGTCTATCATAACTTCGATTGCATATTGGAACGATTACTCAAAAGTTGAAATTTTTCGGCAAAGTTAACAATCGCTGATATTCGGATTACCACCGATAATTTCTACGGAAGATTGGTGCGACGAAACAAATAGTTGAAACAACCGTGTCAAACGAAAAGCTAGCTAGCAAACCACCGACGATCTGGATTGATGCGGATGCAGCTCCGCGTGATGTTAAAGAAATTGTGTTCAAAGCATCGGCTAGACTACACTTACAAGTGCGGTTGGTGGCTAATCAATCCATCGGCGTACCCAACGCAAGCGGCAGAGTCCAAAGCATTGCCGTGCCTTATGGCGCAAATTGTGCCGACCGTTATATCGTCGAAAATGCTGTGCCCAATGACTTGGCCATTACGGCAGATATACCGCTGGCGGCCGCATTGGTTGACAAAGGCGTTCATGTGATCGAGCCGCGCGGTGACGTGCTTGATGGAAGCAACGTGAAGAGCCGCCTTGCTTCGCGAGATCTACTGGATGCGGCTCGTGGTTCCGGCATGGAGATTTCCGGACCAAGACCGTACAGCATGAAAGACAAAGCCGCCTTTGCCTCAGCACTGGACCGAATCCTTACTAAATTGATTCGAAAGAAGGACACTTCTAACTAATCGCGGTCATAAGTTGGCTTTATTGTTCTAGCATCATTGGCTCAGAAAATCCCTTTACCGACTTACAAACAGCGTGAAGTAAGTTGCAAAGATATTTTCTGAGCCGAATCTGGCTATTGTGCAAGACGCTCTGATTTTAGGGGTTGGCAGGAATGGTGACCTGAGTCAGTTCTTTAGCCAAGTTGGACCG
>DAIRSD010000515.1:0-3500 GCA_036804625.1 Aureliella sp.
CCAGTTCTTGGTAACGGCGTATTGATTTCTTGGAATGTAAGCACAGACGTTAAGGCCAAAACTGGCATGGTTACGGCATTTTGGCCTGGAACTTGGTGAATCAGATGCCCAAATCGATTCGCAGGGTTCGCTAAATCTTCTAGCGTATTCGCTGCGACAAACGAAATATTTGCTGTGTGGTCAATGCGACGCATGGATAGGTCACAGTGTTTGAAAACACGATACATATCCCATTCTCTCATTCTCAAAATTGAACTTAGTTGAACATCATTCAGGCCTAATTCGCTGATTGCCGGAACTAAATTGGGGTCAAGATTGCTAGGTACTTGAATATCTTGGCTTTGAGCTACCATAACGTTGTCTGTAGCTAATGCTCCCAAACGTCCAGATTCCAAGTTCAAATCTGGCCTTATCAACAAAGTTCGTTAGGGAAGTCGATAGGATTTGGGAATGCCGACCGCGTGTGTTGTTGGGTCGATGGCAAGAGTTGTTAAGTCATTCAATGCGAGAACGGCAGGATCTCGCATTCCATTACTACCCTGCCTGACGGTCGGCTGGGCAAATATTACAACCTCCGCAAATTGCGAGGAAATAGTAACGTAGGCGAAAAGTTCGGAAGCGCTGGCGGGGGCGCGGCGTTCTGCAACAAACCTAGGAACTTTCCCAGTAAACCAAGTATCCTTCGCCTTTACCGTGGCCATGAAGATGTCGTCGATATCTCCAAACCTTGTCAGCACGTCATTGAATCGTCCAGCAGGCAACAAACTACCGTCTGTGTCGACCCGTGCGATTGAAAAGTCACTCGCTGGGCCTTCGTAGTACTTGAGATATCCCTGGGCGGTGCCTTCTGCGATCGTGGGTCTAGGGGTTACGGTCTCGTTGTCTAGGCCGTTGCGAATTCGGTGCATGACTCTTCTCAGCCGGTTGTTCAGCTCCAGCCCCGCCCTGCCCTGACTCATGCTCTCTCCCAATACGCGAAAAATCTGCGCTAGCCCCAACATCATCAACATGGTGACGGCTGTGGCGATCAGCACTTCCAGGAGCGTAAATCCTTGGTGCCTCCCCAACCGTCTTGAATGCGTAAAAGTTGGCGGCGTCTGTTGACGATAAGGTGCTTGGCCAGATCTGAGACTGTGGCTGGAATGGGGCTGGCTGAGCCCTAGCGGCAGAGAAGTTTTGAGCATGGAAACGGGTCCCGCCACTGTTTTCAGCGGCTGACGATGGGGAGGAAAGTTGGGAAAAGGGTTGCAAGTCGCAACGGATTGCGTCTAAGCTACTGCGTAGTCATCGGAATCTAACATTCTTTCTCCCCAGATATTCTATTGCACTACGCAGACGTTAAAGAGTCAAGACAGTTCGCAGTCGCCGGCGCGTTTTTTCCGTCGATCTGGGGGGGATGCGCGGCGCTTTTGTGCCTGGCCTGGGCCTTCGTGGGGGCTAGCCAGCCCTTGTGGGTCGATGAATTGCACAGCAGTTGGCTGTTATCCGCACAGGATTGTCAGCAGTTGTCCGCTCGGGCCGCCATGGGCAATCAGTCGCCATACTATTTCTATCTGGTTGCTCTGCTGGGCTGGACAGTTGAGTTTCCTCCGGCCAGCCCGTGGGTAATGCGATTGCCCGCGATGCTGGCCTGGAGCACTTCGGTGGGGCTGTGCGTGTGGATCGTCCTGGCCTTCCCCACTAGCCATCAGCCGGAGTGCGTTAGCACCCGGTTTCATTTTCGCACTCGGTTTTTGCGGCACCCGGACGTTAACGCGTTCCGGAAAATTGGACACCCGGACGCTAACGCGTTCCGTCTGATGGGGCAACTTGTTTGCAAAAGGTTACTAACCGCTGGTGGTATCTACCTGCCGGTGATTTTGTGGGCCGCGTGCATAGCGCTGGATCGCAATCAGGGTTTCTATGCGGTCGAGGCCCGCGTTTACAGTCTTCTGCAATTACTGAGCCTTCTAGCATGGTTGATAGTCGGGCGGCTGGTCGAAGGGAGACCCCTCGCCCTACTTTGGTTCGGTTGGTGTCTGCTGTGTACCTGTTTGATCCATCTGCATGTGACCAGTTGCCTGGTGGTGGCGACACAGGCTTTGGTGCTGTGCTGGCAGCTTGGTAACCGCCAGGCACGCAAGTGTCTGCTGCTGAGTTTCGGATGGATCGGTTTGCAAATGGGGCTCGTGATTTTTAATATGCAGCCGGTGTGGCAGCGTCGCGAGCAGTGGTCCGCTTTTGCAGGCGACGCTTCGATTCAGTCCATGTTTCAGATATTGCCTCTGACCACTTTAGTGTTGCCTGTGCTGATGGCTTGGGTGGTTCAGCAGTTCATCAACCAGCCAAGACCGGCAATTATAGCGGCAGGGCGCAAGCCCTCCGGTGCCCGCCCTGATCATAGTTGCCCGGACGATAGTTACTCAAGCAACAGTTGCACTGGCAATACTTGCACAAGCAATAGTTACCGGACGGCTTGCGCCGTGCCGCTACAAGAATTAGGCACGCATCGCAGTTGGGTGACAAGTCGGCCATGGTTTTGGGCGGTGGCCTGGGCTGGACCTTGGTTGATCGCTGCGCTGGTTACTCGGCTGGAGATCGCTCCCGTCTTTCACTATCGCTTCATCATCGCCAGCGCCTTGCCGCTGTATCTGTTGATCGCTTGCGCTTTACAACAACTGACAAGTGCAGGTCTCAGGACGTTGGCAATCACAGCGATCCTGCTGGGCCTCTTGTGGACTCAGGGCAGTCTAACGGTTTGGAGTCGGGGTGGATGTTATCTGGGTTTGCGCGGCGAGAACTGGGCCGGTGCGGTCGATTATGTGTCGGAGAATTTTCAGCCTGAGCGGCAATCGCTGTGGTGTTATGCGGGCCTGATCGAAGGGCATCACATGCGGTGGCCGTTGACAGAAAAGCAGGATGAATATCTGAGCTTTCCAATGCGAGGTTGGCATCAAGTCGCTTCGCCAAATTCCAAGCCTGTACAACCGCACGGTTTGACAGGCCAGTTCGAGACGTGGGGCGACCAGATCAGAATCCAATCGGATTCAGCAGACGCAGTGTGGATCGTTTTTCGCGGCAGCGCGGGGCAACTCCAACAAAGGCTCAAGCAGGCCAAGCTGGACCGGGACGCTCAGCGACATCCCATCAGGGAATTTGGTCGAGTGAGTGTGGTATGTATCGAACGACCGCTTGTGGAATAAGTCGCGGACGCGACGGCAGGTGAAAGCCTGGGATGCAAATCCCAGGTTTGGGGGGCAGAGCCATTTTTGTCCCAGCCGCCATAGACCGCGAAAGCGGTCAAATGCGGCAGGGGCGCCGGGGTCAATATAGCCAATTATCATTGGAGTTGCAAAACAGGCGTTCAACAGCCCTGGCATCGGCACTTACATGCGCAACTTCAAAACCTTCGACTGGGCAGTAAACGAAGCGTGTCTATCACGTACCATCGCTCGACAAAGTCGGTTCGGGTACAGTTAGTCCTATCGCCCCAGCAGCTCGATAATAAGTTGCTGGATCTG
>DAIRSD010000516.1:0-3499 GCA_036804625.1 Aureliella sp.
GTGCGGTTTTTGGTAGTTTCAATTGTTCGGCTTACGCGATCGACCAACAAGGTACGATGTGTTCAGTCGAGAAGCTGAGAGCCATGCTGCAGACGATCGACCCATACAAACCGGATCAGGCGATTGCTGGTGAAATCCCCGTGTTCGGCTCGGCAACTATGGATGGTTTAGCCCATGCTTGGATCGACAATTTTCGTGAGTTTCATCCTGACATCAAGTTCCAGGTGTCAGGTCTAGGTGAAGCCGAGTCGATCAAACGGTTGATTGCTAAGCCCTCTGGAATTTGGCTAGTCTCTCGACCGGTAAAGCCTGAAGAACTTGACACTTTGAAGTCAAGCGGTTTGCGCAATCCGGTTTCATTTGAAGTCGCTCGTCAAGCCTTGGCCGTTTACGTGCATCCATCCAATCCGGTGACTTCGATCACTGGAGAACAACTGAGAGCCATTTTCACAACGGTTGGCGGCGATGCGCCTACTTGGAAGTTGCTTGGAGTGACCGGTGCACTTACTGACCAACCGATAAAAATTATTTCTCGATCGCAAGATTCCGGTACCTATAAGTTTTTAGCTGAGATGGTGTTCCGTTCTCCATTGCGATCCGGTTCGATGGTGAAGTCCAATGCAGAGGTGGTTGACGCGATCAAAGACGAGCCACTGGCCATCGGAATCAGCAATTTGCGATGTGGTATCACCGATGCACGAGCGCTGAATTTGAAAGCTGGCAACTTGGAAATTCCCAGCGATGAAATCGCTATCGTCTCGGGACAATACCCCTTAGTACGCCCGCTGACGGTAGTCTTTGACATGGGACATCCAGAAAGCCAAAGAACCGCCGAGTTCCTACGCTATGTGCTGAGTCAAGCCGGTCAAGCTGAAAACGTCTTGGCAGGCTACTATCCCGTTGACTTGCCGCTGATTCATGCGGAACTGGCTAGGCTGGCCAGCACAGACGTGCGTTGACGATCATTCGATAAATCTTTGGATTGGTGTTCAATCAACGGCCGTACGGGTCAGACCTAGTTAGCTGTTGTTGGAATTGGTCAGGATATCATTCTTCTTATAGGGAAATGTTTTAGCAGCTAGGAACAAGTACGATGACAGGCTACTGGTCGGATAAGGTTGATGAAGGACTACTGTCCGGGCGACGGATAAGCTACTGCTTGCTATGTTGGATATTGTTTTGTCATGCATCCAAAGTCAGCGCACAAGAGCGCTGGCCAGTTGACTCAAGCCGCGATCGTTTTGGAAGTGGCATCGATGGTACCTGGCAAGGAGATAGTTGGCTGGGTGGTACCACCCACTCCGGCGAATGGACTTTAGGTGTTCGAGGCGACAGCACAGATACCGGCTTTCTGGTCAGCCAAGTCACTTCTGGCGGACCAGCGGATCGGGCCAGAATACAACCCGGCGACCGAATCGTAACCATAGATGGCTATCAAGTCGGCATCCTGAACGAACGACTGCACGACCTGACGACCGAAATCAATCGACGAGCGGATTCTACCGGTGCGGTGCGACTGCTAATACAGGACGGGCAAAACGGAAGGCTAGCGACGGTGCGAGTCCAGTTGGATGATCAGTCGCAGCGACTGACTGGCAGATTGGTGGTCAACCAACCTTTACCTCCTAACGCCTCTGTCACAGTTCAAATCGAAAACTTGACACGTCCACAGTGGGGCGTGCGGAATGGAACGCAAGTATTTCTTGCAACGAATCAGCGAGAGATACCTTTTCAAATCGCTTATGATCCTCAGTACATTTTCAGCCAGGACATCTACCAAGTGCGTGCATTCGTTTCGGCCGGTGGTAGAAATGTCTTTTACACACCGCGACCGGCACGAGTATTGACCCAGGGCAACCCGAATCAAGTCAGCATGGCGCTGGAGCCTGTCACAGCACTGGCGGCTTACACGGAGACCAGTGGAACGGTTACGGGTTATTCCAATTACAATGATCTGGACGATGAAGTGAAACGCATTTATCAACGTTATCTTGGGCGCTTGCCTTCGGCTACCGAAATGGCTGCCGCACGAATCTTAGGCAATGATGCTCGAACCCTTCAGGAGCGTCTTCCGCTGAAACTGATGGCTTCGCAGGACTACTTTGACTTGGCTCGTAATGACAATAATTTTTGGCTCAGCAATGTCTTTGGTGTCATCGTAGGCCGCGAAGCTAGTGCCGCTGAGATCGAGCAGTGGCGTGTACGTTTTGCGCAGTTGAATGGCTCGCGGACAGAGCTTCTGCGTCAGTTATACCAACAGGCCCGCTAACTCAACAGTCGGCGTCGCACTGAGGCGCTTCAGTGCGCTCGCGGCAACAATCATGGTCGAACTAGAACTTCCCGATGAACCCGCAAAGGCACCATGGCGACTAAAGGGTCAGGGCATCATTATCGTTTATCGGTTCAGTTCGGACTGGGTTTCTGAGCATGCGCATCTGCAAGATTTTCAGAAGGGACGATTTTGTGGTGGCTGGGGCTATGTCATGATGGTTGACTACCTGACTTCGCCCGTCGGTCCCTATCGCGAACTACTGATCATTCCCGGCAAGTTTGATCCACACCGGCGACAGTCCATTAGCCGAATTTACGTCGACTCGCAGGCAAGCACGCAGAACGGACGTTACAACTGGGGGATTCCCAAAGAGACCTTGCCGATACGCTGGACAACTACGGCCAGTACGGATTCATTCTTGGTGTCAGAACAGTCCGATCCCGTCTTTTCATGTCGAATCCGTAGCGGTGGCATAGCTTTTCCAGTGACCACCCGGCTGCTACCGATTCGACTGCATCAAGAGTTGTGCGGCAAAACATTTCGAACCGATCCGCGGGGAAGCGGCTGGGGTAAGCTGGCACGTATCGAACACTTGCAGTTGAATCCTGAACTGTTTCCCGACATCCGAAAAGCCAAGCCTTGGGCCTGCATCAAAGTCAGTCCCTTTACGATGCACTTCCCGTGCGCCCAGTAGACTAGCGAATCCAGTTGGTCAGGCTTGCATCGAGCTTCGGCAGAATCATGCGTTCTCCGTTGCGGGCTGCCAGAATAAACTCTGGGCCAAGTTGACGCAGTTTCTCAACGATTTCTGTACATCGGGCGCTCACATCATTCACTTCCCAGCGATCATCTGGTTTGGCGAACAACTGGACAGTTTCGTCAGAAGAATTATATTGGACACTCCAGGCTGGCGATCGCAACCATACTTGATCATCTTCAACCAATCCAGCCAGACAAAATCCCGATGGCCAGTCGGTCGACGCGTCGTCGCTGGGCTGATCCATCTGGGATTGCCCCCAAACCTGCGTTGACCACTCAAGCCCCAGTAGATGTGCAGTGGTAGCTGCCAAGTCAGGCAACTGAGTCAGTTCGAAGCGACGAAATCCGATGGGCATCGCAGTTTGCGGCTGAATAATCACAGCAGTTTGAAGCTCTTCTGTAAACAATTGCGATCTTCCCCAGCCACCCCATCCATGCTCGCCCAGCGGCACACCCTGCAAGCCAAGC
>DAIRSD010000517.1:0-3461 GCA_036804625.1 Aureliella sp.
CCTGGCCATCAGCTCGTCCGACCGCTTTTAGATCAGCCAGGGATTTGATTACGCCCTACCCAACCAAAAGAAGGCCCTTTTCTTGCAACTGCGAAGTCGCGAAGAGGTCTACCGTGAACTTGAAGAAGCCGGGGAAGAATAATTAGCTTGGCCTGGCCATGGCAATAATTTTTCCAATTGGCTACTTTAAGCCCCCACGCTGAATCAGTTATGCTTTACAATCTGGGCCAAGGTCATGTGATGGATACCCACAGTCCAACACGCCGACACATCGGCTGGATCACGGGTTAGAGCGAGCCGGCCTGAAATCCTAAGGTCATGGTGCTCTGTTTTTTCAAGCTCAAGTGGATCGAAATAGGGTTGAACAAGTGCAATCAATCGAGGAAAGTCTGTTAAATCAGCTTCGCTCCAAATTCGGTACTGATGCTCAATTGAATGACAGCCTGGTCATGCTCGGTATCGACTCGGTGGGCATGGCTGAATTGACTTACGACTTGGAGCAGATGTACAAAATCAAAGTTGACGATGGTCTTCTGAACGTTGACACGGTGCAGGACTTGGTCGATTACGTTCGACAACGTCAGTCTCAGTAATTTACTTCCGGTCTCAGCCATTGCCGAGAATCCAGTTAATCATTCGCGGATCGTAGTATCAAACGCAGCAAGTTACCTTAAGTATCGTGGAAGGAATCAAGTTCATGAGTGGACAAGCCAATCGACGCAGTTTTATGATCGGAGCTGCCGGTACTGCCGCAGCGCTATCCGCCGCGTTTTCATGCACTCACGCCGCCCCGCCAGCAGCCATCCAGCACACCACCGCGCCACGGCGTCTCCTTAAAACGCTAAAAATAGGCATGGTCGAGACCAAGGGGGGGCTGGTCGAAAAATTCAAAATTGCCAAAGCGGCAGGCTACGATGGCATCGAATTGGATAGTCCAGGTTTTGACGTGGCTGAGGCCAAACTGGCCATCGCACAGTCTGGACTGCCCGTCGATGGGTCCGTCTGCTCAACGCACTGGAGAATTCGCCACACCAGTCCCAAAGATGATGTTCGATCCCAAGCGCTTGATGACTTGCAAACCGCCATCCGCGATACCCACGCGGTGGGCGGTCACACCGTTCTGTTAGTAGCTGGAAAAGGTGAAGATGGCCCCGAGTCAGAAATTTGGAAGCGCTCGATCGATAACATTCGACAGTGTCTGCCGCTATGTGCGGAACTGGGCGTCGTCATTGCCATCGAAAACGTCTGGAATCAGTTCTTGTACGATCACGATGGCCCCGACAACCAAACCGCCGACAAATTTGTTCGCTACGTGGACGAATTTCAGTCGCCATGGGTCGGCATGCAGTTCGATATCGGTAATCACTGGAAGTACGGTAACCCAGGCGACTGGATTCGTTCGCTGGGACGCCGAGTTGTCAAGCTGGACATTAAGGGATACTCTCGAGCCAAGCAGAATTGGGCGGACATTACGGAAGACGATATCCCATGGGCCGATGTTCGCAAGGCCTTAGATGACATCGGCTTCCAAGGCTGGGTAGCCGCAGAAGTTGGTGGGGGCGACCAAAAGCGGCTCGCGAAGGTGGCTCGGCAGATCGATGCCGCGCTGAATATCCAGTCACGCAGCTAAGGGGTATGGCTGATTAGAAACTCGACCAGGCTTGCAGTGAACTGCTCTGGCGATTCCATGGGCGACAAGTGCCCTGCCGATGGTATGATTCTCAGCTTGTGGTTGGGCAATTTCGCAGCCCACTGCTCGGTTGCATCGGCCGGGGTGATTACGTCGTGACCACCAGCCATCACAAGGCAAGGTGTCCGAATCAACGGAAGTTGTTGACAAAAGTCTTGTCGACTGGCCATGGCGGTCTGCGCTGCGGCCACCGCCGAAGGATTGGCAGATTGCACCATCTCAGCCACACGCTGCCCAACCGAGGATTCGACCGCTTCGGGTGCCATCAACCGCGAGACCATCGATTGTAGCGCAGGCCAAACGCCCTCTCGCTTCACCCTTTCCGCCATCTGCAAGCGTTGCACTTTCGCATCCTGGCTGTCGGCCTCTGGCTTGGTATTGGCCAGAGTCAAAGTTGCCAAGTTTTGGCGATACTTCCTCCAGTACTCAAAGGCTACGTAGCCGCCCATCGACAGTCCAACCAAATGGACAGATCGATCCGGGGACAACTGCCTGCGAACCTGCTCCACATCGTCCGCTAGATCTTGCAATTGGTATTCTCCATCCAAGGATGATTCACCAAATCCTCGCACTTCGATAGCCATGCAATAAAAGCGATCAGACAATTCGATCAACTGCGATAACCACATGCGGTGATCCAGCGGAAAGCCATGCAAAAAGACGATGGTTGAACCTCGTCCACAGGATTTGACCGAAATGGTATTTCCAGCATCCGCAATCAACGAAATCTCATGTAACTTCATACCAACATCCCCAACACTCGAAAAATCCACTGAACGACCAAACCCAGCATGATCGCAATAATCATCCAGCCATTACTATTGGACAACCATCTCCAAACTCTAGGGTCAATCCATTGGTGACGCTGCTGTGGAGCCAACCAATGGCCGACAGCGATCGGAATTTGCGCGATCACGTATACGAATAGTACAATTCCCACCGGGTTCAATTTCCATGCGGCGGCCACTTCGGCGTGCATCAAATGCACAAACGTGCGCGTCAGTCCGCAACCCGGACAATCGACACCTAATATCGAATAGGCCGCACAACTTTCCGGCAAAGGCACATTACCCAGAGCAAAACGGACTTGTCGACCAGGCCCCACCTGCAAAATCGCTGCCAATCCCAGAACTAGAACCGGCCCAACCAGCCACAGCGTGCGAACCGACCACGGCAACCGCTGCTCTGTGTTCGATGGGATGCCACTGATGCTCAAAATCTATTTCCCAAATTGAAGTTCCCAAGGGTAAAACCCTCAAGTTTTCTAGTTTCGATCGCCGTTTTCGATGCACTAAGGCGGTTGCGACATGTTCCGACCAATAAATTCAAGTTATCATCGATCAGCGTTCCTAACAACGGTAGGGGAGCACGTGCATACCAACCATTGCTTTTGAACGATAAGTGGCGGATTATTGTTGTGCAGTATCCCAAATGTATCTGATCCCTATTAGACTAGGCATCATCCAATGCAATTGACGGCGGATCGGATTTTGCAGTCGATTTTTCCTTTTTGTATTTGAAGTTTGAAGCGGCCTGGCATTGAATTCTTCGCAGATATCATCAACGATTGTCGTTCAAAAACTGTTGGATCAGCTTAAATCTGGACACCCAGATGCTGTGCGGCAGTTACTGGACGTTACGATGGTACGGCTGCGTGGTCTAGCCAAAAGCATGTTTGCTGAACAGCCCGCCGTCAAACGATGGGAAGAGCTTGATGACCTCCCCGTGCGCAACCCTCTTCGTAACAATACTCTCTTTTTCAATTCTCTCT
>DAIRSD010000518.1:0-3452 GCA_036804625.1 Aureliella sp.
AATATTCACGCTCCAACCGTACCGCAAATTCCAGGCATTCCCACCTAACCTTAGCCAAATCAAAATGATCTGCGGGGCAACTTCGGCAATCCGAATCAACCACCCTCCGAATGAGGGGACCGATCTATTGGGTAAGAAGAACTATTTATTCCGTCGTCTAGCCGACATCGCCCAGTTGCAACGACTTGCCGTAACGACGTAGCGTCTGACTGACTAGGCGGCTCAACTGCGCGTCGGCCAAATCGGGATCAGACTGCAAAATTTCGCGCGATACCTCACGCGCCAACTCCATAAACTCCACATCTTCTAACAAGTTGGCCATGCGCATGGCGGGTAGACCGGCTTGGGATACGCCCAGTAAATCGCCCGGCCCACGTAACCTCAGGTCCATTTCCGCCAATTCAAATCCATCATTACAGTTGACAAAAGCTTGAAGGCGCTGGTTGTCCTGAAGCTGACACTGTGACGAGGCCACCGCACAAGCATAGCCCGTGTGACCACCTCGGGCTATGCGACCGCGCAGTTGGTGAAGCTGAGCAAGTCCCAAGCGATCGGCGTCCAGAATGGTGATCACCGTGGCGTTTGCAACGTCAATTCCTACTTCCACCACGGTGGTGGACACCAGAATGTCAATTTGTCCTGATACGAATTGATCAAGCACTCTCTCCTTGTCTTCGGGTGGAAGTCTCCCATGCAATAGTCCCAGAGTACGGTGCTGGAACGGACCTTCGCTAAGCATCCGATAGATGCCAATTGCGCTGGCGATCGTATCGTCGTCGGTTGACTCTGCCACACGCGGCGCGATCACATAAGCCTGGCGTCCCTGTACAACTTGTCGTTCCACAAACTGCCACCACGATTCCAATTGATCGTAAGTACACAGGTACGTATGCTGCGAGGCGCGTCCCGGCGGTTTGGTTCGAATAGTCGAAACGTCCAAATCGCCAAATGCAGACATGGCGATGGTACGCGGAATCGGCGTGGCGCTGAGTATCAGATAGTGAGGTTGTAGACCGTCGCGTCGCATTCGAGCGCGCTGCATCACACCAAACTTGTGCTGTTCGTCGACAATCACCAGACCAAGTCGACTGAATTGCAATTTATCGGAAAGCAGCGCTTGAGTGCCCACGACAAGGTCCACTTGCCCATCAGCAATTTGCTTCTCAATCTGAGTTCTTTCTTTTCGCGCCAAGCCGCCAGTCAGCAGTCCCACTCGCACGCGGCTGTGTGCCAGGTTTCGCTGTAAATTGGTAGCATGTTGCCTAGCCAATACCTCTGTGGGAGCCATCAACACAGCTTGGTACTCGTTGGCCACACACAGCAGCATGGCATACTGTGCCACTAAAGTCTTGCCACTACCAACATCACCTTGTAGCAAACGGTTCATGGGGACCGAACGGGACATGTCCTTGCCAATCTGCTCAATGGCGGTCACCTGGTCCACAGTTAAGGTATGCCCTAGACGATTGAGTATGCGAGCATGAATCTTTCCGCTGGGCTCACAGACCGGCGACTGCATCGTACGTTCACGCTGGTTACGCTGCATGGCCAGAGCTAGCTGCAGAACCAGTAACTCCTGAAGTTTGAAGCGACGTTGGGCCGCAACTGCCTGCTGAATGTGGACAGGAAAATGAATGTCCCTGAGCGCCTGCTGAATCCCGATCACTTCCAATCTTTGGCGAATCGACTCCGGCAAGACTTCGTCCACTTCCTCAATCATTGCCGGTAGGGACTGACGCATCACAGCTCGCAATGCCGGTTGCTTAAGTCCTTCGGTCAGCGGATAAATGGGAAGCGGCCGGTCCGCAACAAATTCGTTAGAACCCACTGGTGCCGTTTGAGGCTGAATCATTTCCCAGTTCAGAGCGGTAGTTTTAAGTTGACCAGTAGCCAAAATTCGGTCACCCACGTTGTACATCTTTTTGCGAAAGGGCTGATTAAACCACAACAGCCGCACACAGCCGCCGCCTTCGGGTTGCACCTGAACCCCCAAGATGTGTTTGCCGTTTTGGGTCACCTTTTCAGCTAGCTCTACAATTTCGCCAACAAACGAGACGCGGCGCTGATCGACAAACTGATCCGAACTGGTCATCGGAGCCGGCTGCTGGTAACTGCGAGGAAACAGAAACAACAGATCAGCGCCACGAGCGATCCCAAGTCGCCGCAGTTGCTGAGCACGCTGGCTGTCTACTCCCGGCAGTTGATCCACTGGAGTACTTAACTGCTTCGTGGCTCTTGGCGATGGATTCATCATATTCGAAGTCTACACGTGATCGTTGTAAAGTCGGCTGCCCAAGCGACCAAAACACCGGTTGTACTCGCCATAGCAGCCAGTTGGCGCGCAAGGGTCGTTCGGTCGCTAGTCTGCACTACGAATAATTGTCTACATCTGTTAGCCGGAGCTCAAGCACGCTAAAATATTTGCAAGTCAAAACCGTTGAAACTGAAAGTTGTCTGCATGAATAGTCCCACCGAGTTTCCCTTGCACATTGTGCTTTACCAGCCAGAAATTCCTCAAAACACTGGAAATATCGGTCGTACCTGCACAGCTCTGGGGGCTAAACTATGGATCGTCCAGCCAACCGGCTTTCGATTGGATTCAGCCCACCTGAGACGTGCTGGACTGGATTACTGGGATCACTTGCACTGGGAAAGCGTCACAAGCTGGCAAGAGCTTCTAGAGCGGCTAAGCAATGTTCCGATGTGGCTGATCACAAAATTCGGAAGCCAAACGATCTATCAAGTCCGGTTTCAACTTGGCTGCGCCCTGGTCATTGGTCGAGAATCCAACGGTCTACCTGAGTTGCTTCGCCAACAGTATTCCGAACGCTGCATCAGCATCCCAATGCCCGGTCCAGTGCGCAGTTTGAACCAAGCATCGGCAACAGCTATCGTGGCTTACCACGCAGCAAAACAAATCGGTCTGCTGTAACCGAGTACCCAATGGGTAGGGCTAAACTGTAGTGGATCTCGCCAGAGATCCTCTTTCTCCCGTTGAATTCGGGAACTCGGGCTAGTTCCACGACTTGCCTATACCGAGATTCGACGCGTGTAGACTAGCCATTCCAAAGTCAAAAGCACAATCGCCAACAGCAACAGCCAGCGCCAGAATTCAGCCCGAATGATCTGCAATCCTGCGCTGCGAGATTGCACATCTTGAAGGCCTATCTTGATTTCTTCTGCCGCTCTAATGCTGCTTTCCCGTTCACTGAACAAATTGACACTAATCATGCTGATTGTGTGTCCCTGCTGGGGGTCCTTTACCTTGTAGATCCCTTGCTGGTCGGTCTTTGAATAAACAAATTGTGGCTGCCCATCGCGGCTTAGCTTCTCCTGCGTCCCGTCCGGTGCTTCAATGGTGACTTCGCTGTGTCGGCTAGCCAGATTGAAGATCGCCTGCTGACCTGGTCGAATAGACTTGGTACCCGCTGAAACCCCTGCGCCACCTAAGT
>DAIRSD010000519.1:0-3445 GCA_036804625.1 Aureliella sp.
CTCAACTGGCTCAGTTAGATTCGGTTCAGGTCAAAGCCTTGGCCGCTTTGGAGCGGTATCCTTATGTCTGGCATTTGGTCAGCGTTCTGCAGGCAAGACTCGAAAACAGTCGTAGCATACAGGATATAATGCATGCCGCCTTTCCCGGAGGTTCGATCACAGGAGCCCCAAAGATTCGCGCCATGGAGATTATCGCCGAGCTGGAGCCAACTGTTCGCGGTCCTTATTGCGGCAGTTTAGGTTACGTCAGTTTCGCTGGGGACATCGACTTGAATATCCTCATACGCACGATCACGGTGTGTGATGGTTGGTGGCAAGTTCCAGTGGGTGGTGGTATCGTTGCCGATAGTCAGCCAGCACTCGAGGAACAAGAAACCTGGCATAAGGCTCAAGGCATTCTGCGAGCGATCGACACTCTGCCATTCGGTCGCCGTGTGCCTTAGCAAGAAACCGGACCATTGGACACGATGTACAAGGTGTTCTCAACTCGTTGATAGATTTACTTTATCCGTTCACGGAATTTGGCGTTGTTAATCAATAGTTTAGGTTTAAGTTTAAGTTTAGGTTTAAGTTTAGGATTGAACTTAAACTTGAGCCTAAACTTAAACTTAAACTTAAACCCACCCCAACACCGTCCTTACTTACACATCTCTAATAACTGCGTGAACGGTTACGATTTATTCGAGTCGGATTATGCCAATTTTTTTGAACAGGTGCTTATGGGCTTAACATGCGACGCAGTTGATCAAACAAATACCACTCGACAAACGTCAATGCAACGGGCATCAAGAAGAAATAAAGCTGACTGACCGATGCCGGTAAACTTTCGGTAATCGACTGAGGAATTCCAGAATAGATTACGAAGGAAGTCATGGAATTGCAGAACAACAACCCAGCGCTAATTCCAAGTACCCAAACGGTGTAAAGCGATACCATCAACATGCCTCGCCAACTGCTAGTAGCCGATTTATAGTTGATGTGTGGCATGGCAATCTTAATCAGATGAGCAACTTTTAAGCTTAGACATTCGTACTTAGCAAATTCGTAGCCGCTCAGGCAAATTGTAGGGCAGGACAAGCGGGGCCGATGCAAATGGGCATTCGACTTGGCAATTTGTTAATTTTGAACAGGACCACCTCCTTAGAGAACCCATAGCCCCGCGCTGGCCCACCATGGGGCGTTAACGGTTACCTTGACATTGAGTGCCCGTCGGGTTTTCGTTTACCGACGCTGATTATACCTGTAGTAAGACTGGTTCCAAGCAGAATCAGGCCGCAACCAACGACTATCGCCTGCTTTGGCGACTCATCGAGAAACAGCCAGCCCCAGAGGTTAGCGAAAAGTGGTATTAAGTAGGCAACCGCCATGGCGTTGGTAGGTCCGGCGCTTGCCAGCAAGCGATAGAAAATCACATACGCAATACCTGTGCAGCCTACCGCCAACATAATCACACTAAGCCAACTTGCAAAACTGGGTTGAGCCTCCGGCCAGCTCATCAAGGCTGCAGGGGCTAGCAGCACGCTGGCCAGAAAAAGGCTGCCGGTAGCGGTTGCCATGGGGGCCACTGAACCTAGGTATACTTTAGTCAAGTTTCCGGCCAGTCCATAACACAAAGTAGCTCCCAAACAGGCGGTGATCGCCCACATTGCTCGCGAAGTTTCGCTGCCTTCGTTGATGCCTGCACTGTCCCAGGCCAAGTAGACCACGCCTGCAAATCCCAAAATCAATCCAATCAATTGTGATCCACTTAACCTTTCACCCAACCATAGTCGCGCAATGATCGCTCCCCACAATGGCGTTGTGGCGTTAAAAACCGAGGCCAAGCCAGCCGATATTGCCGATGAGGCATAACTGTAAAACAAAAAGGGCAAGGCAGAATTGAACAAGCCAACACATGCGATGGGCAACCACGACCGACGAATATGCTTTAGTTCATTGGCGTATATCAATATAAGTAGTGGCAGCAGAAAACAGCAACCACCGACCACTCGAATAGCCGCAATTGGCATCGTTCCGAACTCACCCACACTTTGGCGCATCAGGGGAAACGAGGCACCCCAAATAGCGGCCAGAGCCAGCATTCTAAACGTGTCTGCTAGCTTCATCGCATCTCCGATCGGCGCTGCCGATGCAAACGTGAACCAGTTCGATTACAATCATCGCTAAATGCCAACTAGCAATTCACAACGACCTGAGTATAGGCCAGGGACGAACCTAATGCGACTGCTGATTGCCTTCACTGCAATTCTGATTTGTGCTGGCACCGTTTGCTGCGCTGATCAGCGACTGAACGTCGTCTTTATATTAGCCGATGATCTGGGGTGGGGCGAACTTGGCTGTTATGGTCAGCAGAAGATTCCGACACCAAACATCGATCGATTGGCTGCCCAGGGCATGCGTTTCACTCAGCACTACAGCGGCGCTCCAGTCTGTGCACCGTCACGCTGTGTTCTGATGACTGGAAAACACTTGGGTCACGCTGAAGTACGAGGAAACCAACAGGCAAGAGTCAGGTTTCCCAAGTTCACGGAAGGCCAACATCCCCTAAGCCAGCAGGCGGTCACCATCGCTCAGTTGTTTCAAAAGGCTGGCTATGCCACCGGGGCCATGGGCAAGTGGGGACTAGGGCCTGTCGGCAGCACCGGGGAGCCGAACCGCAAGGGCTTTGACCTGTTCTTCGGCTATAACTGCCAAGCTGTGGCTCATAGTTATTATCCGCCTCACCTGTGGCGAAATGCTCAGAAGATCACCATCAACGCGAATCCAATTGACGGACACGCTAAGCAAAGAGAGGGCGAACTAAGTGTCGACGACTGGGTTGGCGAGACCTACGCGCCCAAGTTGATGATTGACGAAGCGGAGAAATTTATTGGTGAGAATGCGGACGCTCCATTTTTTCTCTATCTGCCGTTCATTGAGCCTCATATGGCCATGCACCCTCCGCGTGAGTCCATCGAAAAATTTCCGCCTGAATGGGACCAGGTAGCCTATCGTGGCGAAAACGGATATTTGTCTCACTCTCGACCTCGCGCTGCCTATGCGGCGATGATACACGACCTAGATAGCTACGTTGGCCGCGTGATTGCTGCGTTAGAACAAGCTGGAGTAGCAGATCGAACGCTGATCGTCTTCACCAGCGACAATGGAAGCACTCATGAGGGCAACGGGCAGTCGCACTTCCACGTAGGAGGAGCGGACGTCCAGTTTTTCAATAGTACCGCAGGCTTGCGTGGCTATAAAGGCAGCGTTTACGAGGGTGGAATTCGAGTGCCCATGATTGCGAGATTGCCGGGTCGTATCGCTGGTGGCATGGTGAACAACACGCCTAGCTATTTTGCAGATTGGTTTCCCACCTTGTGCGATGCGGCAGGTTTGGAAAAGCCTTTGGAGCTGGACGGCGACAGCCTATGGCCGGTACTTGCAAGCCAACAAATTTCGTTAGACG
>DAIRSD010000520.1:0-3431 GCA_036804625.1 Aureliella sp.
CCCAACCCCTAGCCATCGAAGCACGTCCCCTACGAGGGACGCTCAACTGCGGATTAAACACCGCCTTCTTGCCGAAGAAGACTCGTGGTGGCGTCGTTCACTTGGAAATCAATTTGCGTTATGGCAATGAAGCTTCGCTGAACCCCTTGGTGACCGCCACTGAATTTTTACCCGAGATGCTGATGCGCGGTACACGTGATCTGACCTACGAACAGTTGGAGGATAGGCTCAGTGAATTGCGATCGCAGGTCGGTGCGTCTGGGACTACAGGGCTGGTCAGTCTGTCGGCGGAGACCACTCGAAACAATCTTCCCGAGTTACTGAAGTTGCTGGTGGAGATCTTGCGATTCCCACGATTCGATGCGGATGATTTTGAAGTTTTACGTCGAAAAGCTATCTCGTCCACTCAGGCCCGCATGAGTGACCCCAATTCGCTAGCCGGTTTGGCTGTGCGTCGCACCCTGGCACCGTTTCCCGAGTCCGATATTCGCTATGTGCCAACTCTCCAGGAACGGATCGAGCGGTATCAATTGTTGACGATTGAGCAACTTCGGGAGCTGCACCAAGAGAATCTCAGTAGCCAAGTGGGTGAAGTCGTGGCCGTTGGCGATTTTGATCCTGAGCAGTTAGGACAAACGCTTGATCATCTAATGCAGGGATGGACCAGCCAGGTAACTCAGGCCAGGATTGCACAACCCGCTCAGACGCAGGTCCCTGGAGGACAGCAGGAGATCCTGACACCAGACAAGGCCAATGCCGTCTACTATGCGGGCTACCAGATCGCCATGCGTGACGATTCGCCCGACTATCCGGCTTTGTTGGTCGGAAATTTTATCCTTGGCGGTGGTGCCCTGTCGTCGCGACTTGGAGACCGAGTTCGACAGCAGGAAGGCCTGTCTTACACCGTTGGTTCTGGTCTGAACGCTCATCCCATTGACCAACGAGCCAATGTCTCAATTTTTGCGATCACTAACCCTGAAAATAAAGACGCTTTGGTCAAGGTGATCGCTCAAGAATTGGAACTACTTCGCCAGTCGGGAATCACTGAAGCGGAATTGACGGCCGCCAAACAAGGGTTGCTGCAAGGGGAGCAGTTATCCCGGAGCAATGATGGCAACTTGGTTGCCCTGTTGGCCAGTACGCTCTTTGCCAATCGCGATTTGAAATACCATCACCAGATGGAACAACAGATCGCAGAATTGACTGTCCAGCAAGTGAGCGCTGCGATAAAACTGTATTTGCAACCCGAGCGTTTGGTTATTGTGACGGCAGGCGATTTTAAGAAATAAGAATTCCGAAGGCTTACCAAGCCAAGGGCTTCTTCAAGGTCAGCTATGAAGTTCATTTACCCCGTGGCCGCAATCTAGGTTGCGGGGATCAAATCTAATGTGGCCGCGACCTTCTAGGTTGCGCAGATTCGGGTGTCATGTGGCCGCGACCTTCTAGGTTGCGCAGGTGCGGGTGTCATGTGGCCGCGACCTTCTAGGTTGCGCAGGTGCGGGTGTAGTGCAATGGACAAGCTGGAAGCTTGTCCCCACTTCTTAACCCTGATGAAGCGATAGAGACTCGCTTACGGGTTGTCTGTCTCGCGGAAGTCGGCAGCAGACATGCCATGGCGTTTGAGTAGCTTGTGGATGCCTTGCCGAGACATATTTGCTTTCCGTGCGGCGTGAGTCACGTTGCCTCGACTGCTTTCCATAAGCTGTAGTAGATAAGTTCGTTCGGTTTCTGCACGCCGCGCGTGAAATGTTGCATCCGATGCTTCGGAACTGTTCTCCGGAGTATGGCCCGCCCTGATGCTGGTTGTACCACGCTGTACCGGCTGCATAGTTCGCCCCTGGTCCACGGATCGTTCCATCTCCGCGGGCAGATCACACACATCCAGAACATCGCTGCTGGCCAGCATGGCCGAACGCTGGATCACGTTTTTTAATTCTCGCACGTTGCCCGGCCACTGGTAGGCCAGCAGCAATTCCCGCGCAGAAGGCGTTAACTGCAACGATGCGTTCTTTTCCGGCACTGACAGTCGCCAAAAATGTTCAGCTAGTTCGATCACATCCTCGCCTCGTTGTCGTAGCGGAGGCAATTCGAGCGAAAGAACGCCAAGTCGATAGTACAAGTCTTGTCGAAAAGTCCCGCCTGCAATGCAATCTTCCAAGTTACCTTGAGTAGCAGAGATAAAACGCACATCGATACCTTGAGGTGTTTTGCTACCAACTGGTACCATTTCCTGATGTTGTACAACTCTCAGTAGCTTTGGCTGAAAGGTTAGAGGCAGCGCGGTGATTTCGTCCAGAAATAGCGTACCACGATCCGCCTCGGCCAGCAGACCTGATTCGACTGAGCGGTCTGACAACACCATACCAAACAGGTCCGCCGTCAATTGTTGTTCGACTACAGCATTGCAGTCCACCACAACGAACTTTCGATCACTACGACTGCTTTGCCGGTGAATGGTCCTTGCCACCAGTTCTTTGCCTGTTCCTGTCTCGCCAGAAATCAGCACATGCGCGCTGGATCTTGCGACACGTCCTATCACCGCCAGCACACTTAACATGGCATCACTACTGCCGATAATCTCTTCGTAATCTGCCGGCCTTCGGCCTTCGGAAAGTACTACAGTCTGTGCTGAATCCGGACGGCTTACCGCGTTGGCCAGAGCACGACGAACACTAGTCAGCAACTCAGGAAAGGCGACTGGCTTTAACAAATAATCGGTAACTCCAAGTCGCAGGCTCTCGATGGCCGAGGGCAACGATGGGACACCCGTAATGACGATCATTGGAACATGAGACCATCGATGTCGTCCGGCTTGTAACAGTTCCCAACGAAGATTACCTGGCATGTTCAGATCCGTCAGCACCAAGTCAAACTCTCTAGCTTCGGCTGATTTTTTTTCAAGTTCGACCAGTGCCGAAGGTGCATCGACGGCGGTGGAGCAGTCCGCGCCTTCATTGCGCAGAAGCTGACAAGTTGTTTGCAAGAACAACGGTTCGTCATCTACGATCAGGATTTTCTTGCCGACAAGTTCCATACTGTAAGTTACCTATAACGATTGAGATTCAATCGGATTTCCGGTTGCTGCGACCCTGCGGCTAACTTGGTTGTACGATCCCGCCGACATGGGCAGCGGTGCACCCGATGCTCCATTATGATCTGGAGCGACAGGAAGTTCGACGGTAAATCGACTTCCCTGGCCAGGTTTTGTTTCCACTGAAATGTGTCCCCCCATCGCATCGACCAGCCGGCGGCAGATCGACAACCCCAAGCCCATGGAAGGTTCGGCGATTCCACCTTTCGTGCTGAAATAGGGCGCGAAAATAAAAGGTAACGTCTCGTCATCGATGCCAGATCCTTCATCGGTGACAGTCAGCACAGCCCTTGACTCTCGTTGCTCCGCTCTAATATTTACACTTTGACAGGACGCACAT
>DAIRSD010000521.1:0-3420 GCA_036804625.1 Aureliella sp.
AAGAAATCATTTCTTAATCTTGGGAGCGTACTGGCAGGCTGCTGGTAGAATCAAACCGCCAACGGGCTAGCTATTTTGACCGACATACGAATCGATGGATACGTCTAAATCGGTGAACTGGCGTCAGTTCTGCTACTTAGACTTGTCAGATTTCTAGATGATCAGCGGCAGATCGGACGGTCATTGGCAAGCAGGTATCTTCCCTTTGTGGTTTTTCGCATATCCCGATTCCTGTTTCAAGCGGGTAAAGAAAATCCAATTTTCTGGTCATTTTGCACTTTGCCGACCCTTCGAACCATTGCTTATTAAGGTGAATCAGGCTATCCTCATAACTATTCACAGTGATCGATGCCGCCACAAAGTGGCATTTTGGGAATCGCTCGCGTATCAACTTCCGAATTTACCTGCCATCAGCCGGAGTGCGTTTGCGCCCGGTTTTTGCGGCAACCGGACGTCAACGCGCTTACGGCTGATTGGGCAATTTGTTTGCGAACGGTTACTTGGTTGACAACGTGACTTGGTTGACACTGGGTTCCCGTCGTTAGGGGCTGTTGGTTCAGTTGGGATTGGTAGCTAGGCACCGGCAAACCCATTGGTTTGCCATGAGTAGTTTTGTTCATTTCACTTTTTGGCTTAAGGAAAAACTGATGCGATCGTCCATTCGATTTCTTGCGGTAATGCTGATGTTACTGCCTTGCTCGGCTAAAGCTCAAGTGAGTCCGTCCGCATTTGTCAACTATGAGATCGCGCCGATTCATGCGATGGCAATGAGCCCAGATGGTAATTATCTGGCTGCCGTAAATACGGCTGATATGCGAGTGGAGATCTATACACTCAATTCGAGTGGTCCACTACCGTTTGCCAGTATCGCGGTTGGTCTTGAGCCTACCAGTGTCCGGTTTCGCACCAACACGGAACTGTGGGTTGTGAATAACCTGTCCGATAGCGTCTCAATCATCAACGTTCCTAATTGTGCGGTAACTAACACTTTGCGAACGGCCGACGATCCCTACGATGTGGTCTTTGCTGGTTCACCCCAGCGTGCCTACGTTTCCTGTGGTTTTGCTCGTTCGATGCAGGTTTTTAATCCGGCTAATTTAGCCGCTGCACCTATCGTTGTGCCGCTGCAGGGCAATAACCCTCGTGCCATGGCGGTCAGTCCCGATGGCTCCAATGTTTATGTGGCCTTTTTCCATTCTGGAAATAGAACCACTATCCTTTCCGGTGGCATGTCCGCTCCAGGCAGCACGATTATCACCTATCCGCCAGACGCAGTAAGAGTCACTTCGGGCCCTCACGGCGGTGCCTTCCAACCAGGAAACGTCAGTCCTGGTGTCTACAATCCGCCTCGTAACACCGCCGCTGGAACGCCGCCGAACGTATCGATGATTGTCCGACAAGATAGTTCCGGTGTGTGGCGCGATGATACGGGAGCCAATTGGTCGCCTTTGGTGGACGGGGCCAACGCTTCTCAGTCTGGCCGTTATCCTGGCTGGAAGTTGTTAGACCGTGACGTGGCTGTCGTCAATGCTAATAGCCTGGCAGTTTCCTATATCAGCGACATGATGAATATCTGCATGGCGGTCGATGTCAACCCAGCGTCGGGTCAAGTGACCGTGGTTGGAACCGAGGCGCACAACGACATCCGGTTCGAGCCAGTCCTTAACGCGACCTTTATCGATGTCATGGCAGCCTTTGGCAACGCTGGCACACCTCAGGCAACTAGTCGAACGGATATCAATGCCAGTCTTGTGGCTCAGTTCACAGGAACTCCGCTATCTCCCGCCTTGCGTGCTACTGCTCTGGGCGATCCACGATCGATCAAGTGGACTTCGGATGGATCTGTGGCATACGTTGCCGGTATGGGATCTAACAACATTGTTAAGATCGATAGCAGTGGACAGCGAGTCGGATCGGTAATTCCTGTTCAGCCAGGACCCGTAGGCCTAGCGCTGGACGAAGCTCGTGGCAAGCTTTATGTTCAGAATCGCTTCCACGGGTCGATCTCGGTAGTGGATCTAGGCACCAGCACCGAAACTTCCTTGGTCAGTTACTTTGACCCCACACCCACCGTGATTCGAACTGGCCGCAAACATCTGTACGACACTCAGCACAGTTCAGCCATCGGTCAAATTTCTTGTGGTTCTTGCCACGTCGATGGACGTATGGACCGCTTGTCCTGGGACTTGGGCAATCCGGCAGGAAATTTGGATGTACTGGGGGCTCGATATCCTATGAATCGCAATGATAGTTTTACGATTCCGGTTGGAGGTGTCTTAGGCAATCAGAGGATCGGTACTGGTAACCTGACCCACCTGCATCCGATGAAGGGGCCGATGTTAACTCAAACGTTGCAGGACATTATTGGTCATGAGCCGTTGCACTGGCGTGGCGACCGGTTTGGCATCGAAGACTTCAATGGTGCCTTTCATGAATTGCAAGGTCGGGCTACGGTGCTGACCCCAAGTGAAATGGCTGAGTTCAAGGCTTTGCTGGCCACAGTAACCTTCCCGCCAAACCCTTTCCGAAATATCGATAATACTCTGGCCACCAATGTCCCCATGACCGGCCACTTTGCAACTGGCCGCTTTACCCTGGCAGCCGGAGCGCCCATGCCCAACGGTAATCCGATCAACGGATTGACCCGATATCGCTCAGTTGGGGGATTTCCCATTCCTGGAGTTGGCACCACTCGTTTGGACAGAAACGTATTTGCTTGCGCAACCTGTCACGTGCTTCCGACTGGAGGAAGCACTGCCCACCGTTGGGCCAGCGGGGCGTGGCAGCCAATAGCTTCCGCTCCCGGAACATTTGGTGCCAAACAACTGCTCTTGATGGGGGTTAGCGATGTTGGTCCCAATGTTGGGCTTGCAAACCCACCAACTGGACCGAGCATTCAAAATACTTTGAAGGTTCCTCAAATGCGAAATGTCTTTGAAAGAACCGGTTTTTATATGCGACCAGGTACGGACAGTACTCATGGGTTCGGCTTTATGCATGACGGCAACGTGGCGTCTATTTCCGACTTCCTTGGAAATCCGGCGTTTAATCCGACATCTGATCAAGACCTTGCCGATATCGTTTCACTGACCTTATCCTGGTCTGGCTCCGACTTCCTCTCTGGTGGTACCCTAATTAACACCAATGCTACCAACACCGCGTTGTTGCCTCCTGGCCCTCCGAGTCTGGACAGCCATGCTGGCGTAGGTCAGCAAGAAACCATTATCAGCCCCATTCAAAGCCTGACACGGCTCAATCAACTGGTTGCGGCAGACACAACTGGCCCTAGCGCGGGTCGAGTCGAATTGATCGCCAAGACCTATGGCCCAGCAGGCAATCGTGGCTACCTGCTTTCCGGTGGGAATTTCTTAGCTGATAACGTTGGTGAGCAAAAGACTCAAGCTGAGCTGGTGGCCGCCA
>DAIRSD010000522.1:0-3412 GCA_036804625.1 Aureliella sp.
GCATTGTGTCCCACTACGGGAATAGCTTGCGGCAGCCTTTCAACGATGAATTTTGCCGCATTTAACAATGGGATGAATGCGTAATATGGTACATGCGGCCGGGGTTTTTGATAGCATCCTTTGTATAAAATAAGAGATTTAGCGAGCATTTAACGATTGTTAGGCGGATCAATCCCTTCAACGAGATGTGGATTTTACTAGGCTGGTGGCTGGAGGGGAGTGTCTAAGACTATGGCCAGGGGCGTTTTGCTTGGTCCAGAAAGTTCTTGGAGAACCGAGGGAAGCGAAAAAGAAAAAAGGCTAGTTGCCAACGCAACTAGCCTTTCAAGAATCATTATGACTGCTCGTACTCGGGGGGGCAGCAAACTAGCTGCGTCGTCGTCGAACTAGCGCCCCTGGCAAAGCTGACAAGCCCAACAACAAGGCAGCGCTTGGTTCAGGTACCACAGTGACGTTGTCAATCAGCAAGCCCGAATCCACGACAGCATCTCCATCGTCAAAGACGCCAAACACCAAGCTGTAGTTATTGCCGGAAGGTAGATTGCTGATCGAAGCGGAACCCCACCCAGATTGTTTCAGGTAAGGAGTTCCACTGGGAGTTGCGACAAATGTGGATGTGTTGACATCGACTGAGCCGGAAGCAACCAAGTTAGTACCATCAAACAGCCCGTAGATGGCAAAGTCGTTCAAGGGGGTCGCATCATCAGGTTCGTTACTCAGAAAGTTCCAATCGAACTCGATACCTGTTTCCCCAGCCCCCAACGAAATCAGCAACTGGTACAAAATGGCACCCTCGGTTGCATTAGGATAAGTCGCCTGAACCAAACCTTCAGCGGTACCAGGAGCGAGTCCTAGGTCGTCGTCGACAAAAGCACCTAGAGCTGCGATTGGCACTGCTCCACCGCCATTGCTCAAATGAGCTAACAAGGTGCCATCGGTCGGCAGAACGCCCGCGATGTCTGAGGCACCCGAGTTAGGACCAACCGCAGTCCAATTGTTAAAAAACGATTCAAAGCTGCCATTAACAATACCAGCTTTTGCTTGGCCTGATACAAGCAGTGTGGCAATGACTAATCCAACTACTGCTGCCGGATTGGAACGGGTCATTAGTAATACTCCTCTAGTCGTGATTGAATAAGCCTTGTGGGAAGTTCACCAAACGTGGTTCCACAGGTCACGTCGCCACATAGCGCCTTAAAAAATACCGCCTTTTGACGCCGGGAAGCTAGACTACCGGTAAACACAGTTACATGAGCGAAACTCACGAACTCACGCTATGAACTATCATTTGAGGCAAAAATTGTTTAACTGTCAATAGTTTAGAGAGAGGATTCACCATCAAAATTGGAAAAGTCTGTTCAATCCAAACGATCGGCAGTAGGACTACCCACTCGGATAACTCGATTTGGGGGGCATTACCATTATCTTCCTATGATATCGAAAACAATCAAATCGACAGTTTCCTAGTCTTTCTCCTCAGTAGCCTTGAGTACGCTTTCAATCAGCGGCTTGCCTTGGCGATGCAGTTCAAGCTGCGTGCGCAACTGAGCAGCACTTGCGGCGTCGCCTTTGGCCTCTGCCAGCGACAAAGCCTGCTCAGCCGTCCGAATCGCCTCGTCAATCCGCCCGGCGGCTGCATAGGCGGCGGCCAATGTCCCCAGACTACCCTTATCCTGGCCACCGGGCAAAGCATTGGCGTGTTCGGCCAATTGAATCGCCTTTTCAGGGTCACGAACGGTTGGATCCGGTTCGGTGGCCAGCAGCCATGCCAGATTATTGTTAGCAGAAAACTGATCGGGAGTCGACTCGATCGCCGCTTGGTAATGTCGGATAGCTCCTGACAGGTCTTTTTTGGCTAAAAGTACATCACCCAACTGGGAATTCAGTTCCCCCTTCCACTGCTGAGTTTCTCTAGTGACCTTTCTCGAATACAAATGTGACAGGGAATCTTGCAGAGCTTTCTTAGCTTCGTCGATTCGTCCTGAACTTAACAGGATATCGGCCAATTGCAGGCTGGCATGAGGTTGAGCTGGTTCAAGCTCTAATGCTCGGCGGAGGCTTTGTTCTGCTTCGACATGCCTTCCCGCTTTCTGAAGCGCTAATCCAAGGAAAGAATAGCTGGCCGAATCGTTGGGAGAAGTTGTTGTTAATGCCTGAACTCGCTCGATCGCTCGATCAATAAGCTCCACCTGAAGTTCTGCCCCTGCTAGGTCGCGAACCAGATCCGCATTACGATGATCCAAGCTGACTGCCGCTTCAAATCTCTGAATCGCTTCCTGAGTTCTACCAAGTTGCAACAAAGTGACGCCACAGTTTCGCAGTACAATCGGTGGGGTACGAGCTTGTAACTGGTTGACCGGTAGCTTCAGCTTTTGCTCTGCTAGCTCAAGTAGCGTTTTCGCTTCTGTCGCTTGGTCTGACTCTGCGTGAATGACCGCTAACATGCTAAGAGCCAGCGCGTTATCCGGGCTAAGTTCGATAGCCTGCTTGAGCAGTTTCTTGGCCTCAGCGCTGTTTCCCAATTCGCGGCAAGCAAATGCATGTAAGACGTAAAATCGACTATCCTCTTGAGTTACGGCCTGAGTGTGCTCGATCGCACTTTCATACCGCCCCTGCTCTAGCAACTTTTCGGCGACGATTAAATGCGCCATCCAATTCGTGGGGTCATGGTCGATCGCTTCGTAGAAAGGGCCCAGTTCAGTTTGCCAGCGGACGCAGCGACGGTAGGTCGTGACCGTAATTGTTGCACCAAGAATCAAAACCGCAGCGACGCCTCCTATCTGAAGCGTTTGCAAAAGTACTCGCTTGTCAGCCAGATTTCGCAACGAACCAGTCAGTGCTTCTGAAACCAGCCAAACGACTGCCAGGAACACTCCAAAGGAAGCGTTATATAAATAGCGGTCTGCCATGGACTGGGCACCCACATGCACAATGCCGATCACTGGCAGCATGGATATCAAGAACCAAAACCATCCGGTCAGCAAATAAGGACGACGCCCAGCATTCCAGCAAACCAGAATGCTAACAGTTCCGATAACAAATATCGAAGTGATAACAGACGTTGGCGTAATGGAATACCAATGAATTGGGTAGAAGATGGACAATTCGGCTGGCCAGAAGATCCCGACCAGATATCGACAGTACGAGATAAATACGTTGACTAGTCGCAAGAGTACGGCAAACACATCCGAAGACTGAATTGCGTTGGTCTGAGACGATACCGTGATCAGAGCGGCCAGCACCGAAACAAGCGCAAAAGGCAACTTATCGGGAAACTGCCTGAATGCAACGCGAATCAATTCAACCCACGAAAAAAGCAATTGCTGTTCGACAGTTCTGGCTAAGTCTCCTCCCTTCTTTTCCATGTGCTTCAGAGAAGGGATCGCAGAGTGTTCAGATTTACCTTTCCCTT
>DAIRSD010000523.1:0-3411 GCA_036804625.1 Aureliella sp.
CCGCCTTGAAATGTCCCCACGGGACATAGTTCGGGTCAACATCAGGGACGCACTTGTTGGTGTTGTTACGATGAAGTTGTTCGTTGTTGTTGCTCATGCCCCTATCTTACCACACCCCACCGCCGATTGCAAGCCTATGCGTCGCGGTTTGAAAAGATTGCTAAATATTCTGTAGGAGTCTACCATGAATTATTTCGGATATAATAAAAAATATAATTCTCTTTTGGAAGCAGCATCTAAAATATTATCAGAACAAGAAGAACCAAAAAGTTATACAGATCATCCTCACGCAGAGGCTGCATCGGCAATACATGATGCTTGGTTACAAAGAAATTCCAGTTGGGCATCTGACGAACAAAAGAAACCATTTCATGAATTATCCCCGAGTGAACAAAAGAAAGATATAGATCAGGTAGAATTGATGCATAGACTCAGAGGAGAACACCAAAAAGAAAAAGGTGAATCACATTTAGATTACGAACACAGACTTGCGATGGCATTTGGTTCTCATGCACATGATACATGGAGAAGTGGAAGAAACGCTGGGAATATCGCGGCTACCTCAACCGCGGAGGCAGGTAGTTGAAATGGCAAGCGAATGCTGGCAAGTGAATAGTGCAAGCGAATGAGAGCGAGAGAATGGCAAGTTTGGTATCAATACTTAATTCGGCCATCAATAAACGTTCGTTGCCAATTTCCACCCAGTGGCTTTCTGTTAAAGTAGCGGGTCGAGCCTGAAGTTCATCACAGTGCAGTGCACAGCGACGAAGTCTTCAACGAGTGGCAATATGAAACACAATACAGTCCAATATAACTTTATCAGAACCTGGATTTTAAGCACCATCATATTGCTGATTTCTGTGCTGATCGTTACTAAGCCAATTAACGGACAAACGGCGGCCGCAGTAGATTCCAAGTCGGCCACTCCACCTGTTGGCTTTGACCCTCGCCATATCACTACTGGACTCAATATTCCCAGCGAAGGCTATGCCGATCAGCCTTACATTGTGAAGACCGATGATGGAGCTTGGCTGTGCGCAATCACCACCGGAGCTGGTCACGAGGGCGCTGGCGGTCAACATATCATCTGCATGCGGAGTTCCGATCGTGGCCAGACTTGGGAACGCCCTGTGGATATCGAACCGGCTGATGGCCCCGAAGCTAGCTACGTAGTTCTGCTGAAGACTCCGTACGGTCGCGTTTACGCACTCTACAATCACAACACCGATAATGTTCGTGAAGTCAAGCGTGAAGACAAAGGCGTATACCTGCGAGTCGATTCGCTGGGTCATTACGTCTTCAAGTACAGCGACGATCATGGTCGCACTTGGTCCAAGCGACGTTACGACATCCCGGTCCGCGAGTTCGAGTGTGATCGTAAAAACGTTTATGGCGGTAGTCTACGATTTTTCTGGAATGTCGGACGACCGTTGATCGTTGGCGATACCGCACTGATGACGTTGCACAAAGTCGGAGCGATGGGCGAAGGGTTCTTCGCGCAGTCCGAGGTGGTCATTCTGAAGAGCCCCAACATTCTCTCCGAACGTTAGGCGGAGAAAATCACCTTCGATACGCTGCCCGATGGCGATATAGGCCTGCGGACTCCGGCAGGTGGTGGTCGCGTGGCCGAAGAGCAGAGTCTTTCGCTGCTGAGCGACGGAACAATCTTCTGCGTCTATCGCACCATCGATGGCTGGCCAACTGTCACCTACAGCAGCAACGTTGGACGCAACTGGACCGCGCCAGCCTATATGACTTACAAGCCTGACGGCGGGCAGCGAGTCAAAAACCCTCGCGCGGCGAACTTTGCTTGGAACTGTTCCAATGGGATGTTATTGTACTGGTTCCACAATCATGGCGGACCGTTTATCGGCCAGATGGCTGTTTCTCAAAAGAGTGGTCGCAGTCCTTTCGATGATCGCAATCCAGCTTGGCTGATGGCTGGTCGCGAAGTGGATAGTCCTGACGGGAAACGCATCGAGTGGTCGCAGCCCGAGGTATTGCTTTACGATGACGATCCATTTATCCGGATGAGCTACCCCGATCTCGTCGAAGAAGACGGCAAGTTCTATGTGACTGAAACTCAGAAGAACGTCGCGAGGCTCCACGAAATCCCCTCGCAGCTCGTTTTGAGCTTGTTCCATCAATGGGACAATCGGACCGTTGCCAAGTCGGGTTTAATACTCGAAGCTAAAGGCGGAAATGCCAACGTCAAAATGCCATCCTTGCCAGCGCTGCAATTGAGAGACAACAAACGAGCCGACTACGGAGGCAAGGACACACGCTCTGGATTTAGTATCGATGTGTGGTTGCAACTGGAGTCGCTGACTGCCGGGCAAAGCCTGCTGGACACACGAGACCAGTCGGGTGCAGGCATTCACGTCACCACGACCGAATCAGGGACGATTGCCATTTCGATGCACGACGGACGGCAGCAAGCAGTGTGGGAATGCGATAGAGGAGTTCTTCAAGGCGGGCAGCCGCAGCATGTTGTCATCACGGTGGATGGTGGCCCAAAGATCATCACCTTTGTCGTTAACGGAGTACTGTGTGATGGTGGCGACCAAAGGCAATTTGGCTGGGGCCGCTACAGCCCCACGCTGCGTACACCTGTTGGCTCCGATACGCTGCAAATGGGCAAGCCCGTTCAATCCTTGCGATTCTACAATCGCCCCCTTCGCACCAGCGAAGCCGTCGGCAATTATCAAGCCGGAAAACCGTAGAGGGATTCGCCAGAATTCCCCTGGTTAAAGTGCAGATCGTCGCTATGCCACTGATTGAACTGGAGAATGGTCTCCGAATCGGCTACAGCGGACACTTTGCCAACTTGGAAATCCAATCCCGACAGGCGCTCTCGCTTATGAATCGAGGTCGAATAGTTCCGCCAGGGATAGCGTCGCGGCTGGCCGGCAGAGCGGGCTGATCATGGCGGATTTGTCATGCGACTGAATCGATTGGTACTTTCCTTGGCTCGGTGTTCGGTGGACGTGGACCTGTTCAGCCTGGACATCGACGACCCAATACTCGGGTATGTTATGCTCGGCGTATAGCCTAGCCTTTTCTCCCAAATCCTGTTCCGTGCTGGAATCAGAGACCTCGATCAATAACAGAACATCCGCGTGTGTCGGACGGTTGCGCTTGGTTGGCATCCTGCGAGACCATACAATGTCTGGTTCAGGACGGTGATCGCCGCAATCGATACTGGATTGAACACGAATTGATACTTCCTGACGACTGGTATTGGCGTAGGACCAATTGGTCAAGAACTCGATCTCTCCTTCATGTACTGGTCCTGCTGGATTCATAAAGCGAAGCTCCCCGCAAATCAACTCCACCTTCATTGGCTCAAGATCGACGAAGGCTCCTCGCAAAACCATGCGGTCGAAATCATTTCCACTAAGCTTAGCGATG
>DAIRSD010000524.1:0-3368 GCA_036804625.1 Aureliella sp.
TAGAGCCGGAAGCCTTGGAGCGACCAGTGCTGCGGCGCGCGGTCTTGGTCGTGGCGCGACGCGACGAGGCTTCCGCAGATCGACCGCTGGAAGTGCGCGATCCCTTCGCCGATGGGCGTGCACGCGATTGGCCCGCACGCGATTGGCCCGACCGCGGGCTACGGCTTCTTGCGTGTTTTCTAGTAGTCGATTCTTCGTCGGCCTCATAGTCCAACACGCTACCCGAACTGGTCATGCCCGAGAAATCACCTCCAAAATCGTCATCCCAATCCTCGCCACCTCCAAACATGATGGAATCATCACCGCTGATCATTTTAGCTGGAGTCAGGTCGACATCCTGATCAAGACCCAAACCAAAGTCATCACTCGTTGGCAGCTCCAGCGGCTTGGATACCGTGCCAGGCCGAGCTTGATTGGCCACCGATTGATATCCGGCTGCGGCAGAGTCCAAATTCGCAGCACCCGCATTCTTGGATGGACTTGACTTGCTGGCAGCAGCGGGCTGGGTGCACGCGTAAAGCGACTTGACCTCTTGCTGTGTCAATTCGCGCGCAGCACCGACCGGCAATTCGGCTAGTCGCAGCGGACCAATGGCAATGCGACGCAGAAGCACGACTTTGTGTCCAGCCCGAGCCAAGATGCGGCGGATCTCGCGATTCTTGCCTTCCGACAGCACGATCTCGAGTTCTGTGAACGACTTACGAACCTTTCGAATGCGAGCGCCATCGATTCGGGCGATACCTTCAGCTAAGTAGACACCCCTGCGCAGCTTGGCCAATTCCTCTTGAGCTAATGCACCAGCGACCACCACAAAGTAGGTCTTTTGAACTTTGTAGCGCGGATGCGCAAGACGCCGAGCTATATCTCCATCGGAGGTCAGTAGAATCAGACCCTCTCTTTGTTGATCCAGTCGACCAACCGAAAAGACTCTCTGTCGATCGGGAACAAAATCAACCACTCGCATGCGACCGCTGGGATCTTGATTGGTCGATAAGACGCCTTTGGGTTTGTTCAGAGCATAATAGACATGTTTAGACTTCTTCAGCAACGATCCATCCACTTTGATTTTAGAAATGGCAGGATCGATTCGAGTACCCAAGTCGGTTACGGTCTGGCCGTCCACTTCGACTCGACCTTGCAGTACAAGTTCCTCAACGTCGCGCCGGCTGCCCAAGCCAGCCGCAGCTAACACTTTGTTGATGCGCAGCAAGCTTGGATCGGAAGCAACTTTGTTAGGACGCTTTTTTTGATGTCGGGCAGGTGGTGATCGCTTAGGCAAGGTACTATTTCCCATACAAATTTAGGTGGATTCCAAGCTGAATGATGAATCACAATCTAACTGGACAGCGACCCTATCGCGGAAATCATCGATCACGCGGAGGCGTAGAGAACGCCAGCAAGAATGCCAAGGCCCATTTGCGGGGCGGTCTTTCAACAGAGACACTGCCCTGCGGTTGGCAATTCGGCTAAGCGTCATCACGACGATTCGCACACGGATGTACAACATCCAGCAGCACCATCTATCTGAGCTGCAATCCAGGTCGACGCAACATATCCTACTCCAGCCGAAAGATTTGTCTAGTTCAAGCTCGATGCCATTTGCTCCACCGGCATAGCCAAAAAACTGTCAGAACAATATCGCGATCTACTATGGGATCGCGTAATGCAACAACGAAACTGCCGCGGAACCATCAGTGTGGAACAGCGGCAGTGATAGGATGCGGCTTGAGCTTACAAGAAATCAGGTCGGCAGGCAAAATTGCCAGCCTGGATTTCTAGGATCGGCGGCGTCGTATAAACAGGCCTGCTAGGCCGGTTGATAGCAACAAAGCGGAACTGGGTTCAGGAATTACGTTTACTTCCAAATTGTCATAAACGGTAAAGACCCCAGGTGACGAGATTGAGGTAAAGGCATCGTGGACTGAAAGGCTGACTTGGCCATTCAGGTTACCAGTAAACAGCGTCGCACCGACCACGGTGTTATCAAAAATCAGTCCGCTGGTGTTGGTAACTGGATTGGTCATGTAATACTTGATGCTCTTGGCCGTGTTATTGACATGAACTTCCACCGTGGTCCACATGTTGCCAGGACTGCCAGCTACAGTTGCTTGGGGATTGGGAAACAATGCCGTAAAAAACGGATGGGTGCCGTTGGAGCCACGGCCTAGATGGCTGGCATCGGAGTTAGGAAACGTTGTTGGCCCGCCATTTGAATTGGACAGGAACCATCGATAGTCGGACGCAGAACCACCATCACCTGTAAACGCCATAAAAGATCCAGAGCCAGAAATAGGTGTGAATACGGAATTAAAGGTTGATCCGTTGCCTCCCACACCAACTTGCCCGTAGGTGGTTGTACCTCCACCAGAAAATGCCATGTAGGCATCAACCTTAAGAATGTACTCATTGGCCGTTACCGGCAGGTTATGAAAAAGCGTCTGCGAATTAGTCGCACCTGCAGTCGTGTTGGCTGCTATCCGCACACCACCTTTTTCTCCAACACTAGAGCGCGGTGCCAGTGGAATGCCTGCGGCGATATAGTCGAACGCATAGGCCACAGAACCGTTGGCTAGATTATTGCTCACACGAGTATAATTGGCCGACGTGTCCACCTCAAAATTGTCTGTAATGATAATTGCGGCTTGGGTTGGACTACTGAGCACCAACCAGGATAATGCAAGCCCCGCAGAAACAAGAAACATTCTCATGATCTTCCCCTCTTGCTAACATTGAACAAAAAACTGAAACTGCAAAATCACCAACCCTAGAACTCTAATCCCCGTAAGTCGCACGTACAACCTTTTGATCCAATATTACTAACTATTTATTCTCAATTGTTCTGGATAGTAAAGCTCCAAATCTAGTCGACATTGGGGCAGATTGTCACCACTCCTATTTGATTGGCTCTCCGGCAGGCTTTAATGCCTGGATTTCACTAGCTGTAAGATCTTGAACTTCACCATTCTCCAAAAGCACCCAGCCGCCCGTCTTATCAGCGTCAGCCTGCATTGCGACAAGTACCCGACTGTCGCTATCAGGGTTAATCTTACCACCTTTGAAATAAACCAACGTGCGATTGGGAATCATAATCCCCGCTGCCGGGTAGACCACATCAAACTGTCGATACTGAGCCGCTTTAGTCGGTGGAGCGGTTCCTTCTGTCTGAAGCGACTGTAGAAGCGCTGAAAAATCTCTCATCCCTTCGTTAGCCCCCGGCAATCCGGAGCCGGAACCTTCCGAACCTGATTTCTGTGAACATCCAACCAATAACAGCGACAACAACCCAGCAGCGAGATTCGCCCTCCCAACCCATCTACTCAAGCACATTGCGAACTCCCAACCCAGTTCTGGTGGACCAGTGAATTTTT
>DAIRSD010000525.1:0-534 GCA_036804625.1 Aureliella sp.
CATTTGAAACCAAAAAAGATCGAATCCATCGGCTCGCTCGCTGGCGATTCGGGCAAGTATTTCTGCAGTCTCGGGATCAATTTTTTGGGAAATAGTGGCGATTACCGTTCCATTCATTCCTACCTAATGCAGGCCGCACCGCCCATCAAAAGCCCACAATCCACGGCAAGAAGCCCGCCTAACCACCTCATAACCCACCTTAGCGGTGCCGAAATTTGCCTACCCACAAAATATTTCCGGAAATTTCCTCCGAATTTCTGTCAAAATTGTTGACAGGTCGTTCCAACCCGTTTAAAACAGAACGTTAACTGAATCTGCAAAGACCGCAGAGGCGTCGCAGATTCGCACCAAAGTATCGACTTTTGTGGCACAAGGTGGTTTGTTGACCGGTCGAGAAAGCCCCTTTTTCTCAAGGAAATTCGACATGAAGAGATTTTTCCAGATCGCACTTGTTTTTGCGATCAGCGTTGCTGCGAATCAGGTAGGGCAAGCTGCATTGCTCATTAACTTAAATAGTGCTACTAACAACAGCAC
>DAIRSD010000525.1:544-3365 GCA_036804625.1 Aureliella sp.
TGCAAACACTACGACCGGAACAGGCACTGATAAGCGTGAGTTCAACAGCCTGTTGTCAACGATTCAGGGTTCAGATTCCGATAGCCTCTTCATCGGAAGCCAAGTTTTCATTTCAACCCGACTTACGGCTCTGACCGTCGCCGACAAGGATTCTAACACGAATACCTTGGTTTCAAACAATACGCAGAATGCTACTGTCAACTACCAGTTAAACTTGACCGTCACCAGTCCTTGGCTTTTTAATCTTCAAATCGACACGTCACGTATCGGAGAACTGACGGTAAGAAATGAATCAACCGGACACGGCGGCAATGCAACTTTGACACTTGGAGCTATCACAGCCACATACACTGGCGCAGGTACTCCCTCAGGTTCTAACAATTTGGCATCCTCGACTTTCACATCACCTAACGGCAATAACTCTGCACAATACTTTAACAATGCTGTTAATCAATCAGGTACGGTTACTGTACCTGGGTTGATTGGCGTGCAGAACATCACTTTGAATTTTTCATGGGCGCAAAACGCCAATAGCGCTAATTCAGGCGGTATCTTGAGCAATGGTCAAGGTGATGACGGGGCTATCCGTTTAGGTCGTACTACAACCACTAACGGCGACGCTGGTCAATATCCTGGCAACAACGGCCGAAATATTAATTTGGATGGTCACTTTGTTACTGTGACTGCAACAGTTGTTCCGGAGCCATCCAGTGCCTTGCTGGCGTTGTCCGGTTTGGTTGGTCTAGTTGGCTTCCGCCGACGTGCCTGCTAGGTTCGGCTTAGCATTTTGTTTTCGTCGGGTGCTAGGTCACTGATCAGGTCCGAAGCGAAAAAATCGAAATCGAAAAGCTTCATCGCCCAAGTGTTACCGCCAACACTTGGGCGATTGTCTTTGCATTACAAATTCCGCAGCCCTACCCATCCCTCCAAGTTCTCCTTGAGCCTAATAAATCCCGGACTCCATCTATCCGATGCTCACCTTTTCTCTCACAGAGGCACAGAGTTCACGGAGAATAGAACGATGGCACCGCAATACACAGTGTCCTCAGTGCCTCCGTGAGAGAACCAAATGTGGACGGGTTGTGCCATACGCGTTTGAACCCAACAAGATCGAATCACGCCAGGTTGATCTGACCACCATATGAAAAATTTCCGATATTGAGGCAAAACGGACATCCGAGCACGCCGGGGATCATTCACTCCCACCCGGCTTGTCCGGTGGATCGTTCGGCTTCTCGCTAGACAGCGCCCGCTCACCAAAATGGAATCCCGCATCCGGCGTTCGAAGCCTCCTGCCTTTGTAGGTGCCTTCGGCACTAATTGCCTAAGGAGTAATTCTTCGGATCGCAGTAGACGCCTACGATAATCGGAACGAGAATACTTCTTCCCCGTTTCCGCCAATTGCATCTCTTACCGATCCTATATGCCACGCCACACCAATACATCCAGCAATCAATCCCGAAGGCAGACAGGCTGGATTTGGGCGATCATCTTTTTAGTGAATGCGGTAGTTGTCGTGGACAGTTGGAAACACCATAACCGGATTGTCAAATGCTGCGACGCATCAATGCGGCAGGCGGCTTTAAAGATCGACCGGCATTCTAATACCGGCTACGAACTGGGGATGCGACGGCTTATCCTGCCGCTGCAGGCTATTGACGGGCTGCACTGGATCATGCACGCTCAGAGCATGCTGCGAGATTCGAAATGGAGAGTCCGATCGACGACGGGCGATAATTTCCCGCAGGGCAGAGACGTTCACTGGAGCCACGGTTTTCTCTGGTCGCTGATGGCTTTTGCTACGGTTCATGGCTGGCTGGCAGACTTGCCTGTGGCCGCGTCGGTCGAGGCGGTAGCGCCCTACGTCAACACCTTTTTTCTTGTGATTGCAATTGTAGTGTGTCCTTGGATGTTGCGGCGACGTCTGGGAAACCTGGGTGCGGTCGGCTTGTCATGCAGTATGATTGGAGTCCACTCTTTCTATCAACTGTTCATGGTCGGCTACATCGATCACCATGGGGCGATTGCGATGGCAAGCTTGTTCTGCGTTCTGCTGGTAGCCGCTGGTGGAGCCGGGTGGACTGTCGCGACACCATCGGACGAACTTCTATTCAGAGAATCTCGGCTTGTGACGCCCAAAAAGCGGTCCAATCGGCGTTCTGGAGGCACAGCACTTTCAAAGGCTGGCCAGAACATCGAGACAATCGAGCGACCAATCGCTTTTCAGGCTGCACGTCGATATTTTGTCGCCAGCGGACTTGCAGGTTCGATCGCTTTGTGGACAAGCGCGGCAACCACTGTGCCGGTTCTTGTCGGAATAGGTTTGGGAGCGCTGCTCAGCAGTGCTTGTTTCAGACGTGCAGCCAATCCAGTGCCGCCAATTGAATACTCGCCCTCACTTTGGCGTTGGTGGGGGGCTGCTGGTTGCATAGGCTCATTGTTCTTTTACCTACTGGAATATTTCCCGAATCATCTTGGGCTAAGGCTTGAAGTGAACCATCCTCTGTACGCCCTGGCATGGTTAGGAGGTGGCGAGATGCTGACGCATGTTTGCCGTTGGATTGCCAGCGGAGTACGACCCTGGCAAGGAATTTTTGCAACCGTCTCTTTTGCGGCCGCAACCGTGGCCATGTTGATACTGCCTGGGGTGATTTGGTTAGACGCCGGACGATGTTTCTGGATCGCCGATCCGTTTTTATGGAACCTACATCATGATTACATCCACGAGTTCAACAGCGTTTTGAAGTTCCTGGACGGAAAGCCGATCGTCAGCACATTGATTCAATATGGGACACCCCTGTTTATCGTGCCGCTGCTGGTT
>DAIRSD010000526.1:0-3342 GCA_036804625.1 Aureliella sp.
TCAATCGCTGAGAGTCATCGAGGAGGCTTGTAAGAACGAATTTCCCGATCAGTCGCTTGCGGCTAAAGAGCTTCGATATCTGGCTTACGATCGACTGGCTCAGGTTGAGCTGCGACTTTGTGCTGCGCGCCCAAAGTTTGGAGGTCAGGCACTTTATGTTCTTGTTGACTGCGTACCGCCTATTTCAGATTTTGCCAACAAGCTTACGAGGCTCCAGCAGGCGGGAGTGGGAATTTTCCAAATCCGAGACAAATCGGCTGACACGCGTCGCTTGCTCGCCTATAGCCAAGCCGCCGTGCGGGCGGTGGGTGCGGAACACGTGATCGTCAATGATCGCGTGGACGTGGCTTTAGCCAGCGGGGCAGGGGGGGTTCACGTGGGCCAAGAGGATCTGTCGATTCAGGATGTTCAGCGCCTGTCCATGGGCAGGCTAACGATCGGCGTTTCAACTCACAACCTCAGCCAGGCCACCCAGGCTGAGTTGTCAGGAGCTGATTACATCGGTTGCGGGCCCACTTTTCCATCGGAAACAAAGAGCTTTGATCAGTTTGCCGGGGTTGAATGGCTGCATCACGTGGCTACTGAAATAGACATCCCGGCTTACGCTATTGGCGGAATTTCTGCAGCTAATGTAAGTCAGGTGCTGGCAACCGGAGTCCGCCGAATCGTAGTTGGTGCCGCCATCTGGGCGTCGAAGGCTCCGGAGGAGCAAGCCCGGCGATTGGCTGACCAGTTGGGTTAGTGAACCAGGCTCAGTTGTGCTATTCTATGGCAAACGTAGCAATCGCTCAAAAAGTCTGGCTTTGCTGCGGCACAGTGCATTGACCACCTATCAGTAATCGAATTGAAAAACCATGTTTGATTCCCTATCGGAAAGTCTCCAGTATGCCTTTAAGAGCTTAAGCGGAAAAGGCAAGCTGACAGAATCCAATATGCGAGATGGCCTTCAAATGGTCGAACAGGCCATGCTGGAAGCTGACGTTAGCTACGAAGTGGTCCAGGACTTCATGCGCCAGGTTTCTGAGCGAGCCTTGGGCCAGCGAGTACTGCTTTCGCTGAAACCTCATGAGGAGCTGATTCGCATCGTCTACGAGCAACTGGTACAGATCTTGGGGCCAGTGGATGTTAGCATCCCTGCCAAGAAGGGCGACGTGACGATCCTGATGATGTGCGGTCTCCAGGTGGCCGGTAAGACGACCACTTGTGGCAAATTGGCTCAATTGCTCAAGGAACAGAAAGCCACTCCCTATATGGTGGCTGCGGACCTTCAGAGACCTGCTGCTATAGAGCAATTGATCACGATCGGGCGGCAACTAGGCGTTAGTGTTTACAGCGATATGGAACAGAAAGACCCTGTCAAGGTCTGCCGCGAAGGGGTCAAAAGAGCCAAGGAATCAGGGGCTGATATCGTCATCCTGGACACCGCCGGTCGCCTGTCGATCGATCAAGAATTGATGGCGCAACTGACCGAGATCGATAAGCACATTCAGCCGCATCAGGTTTACCTAGTGGTCGATGGCATGACGGGCCAAGACGCTGTGCATAGCGCCGCCGCCTTTAACCAGGCGATTGAACTGGACGGCGTCATCATGACCAAGCTGGATGGTGATGCGCGCGGCGGCGCGCTGCTGAGCGTCAAACATGTTACCAAGGTGCCTATCAAGTTCATCGGCACGGGAGAGCACCTGGATGCTCTGGAGCCATTCCGGCCCGAAGGCATGGCCAGCCGCATTCTGCAAATGGGCGACATCGTAGCGGTCGCCCAAGAAGCACATCGCATTATCGATGACCAAGAACGGGAAAAATTGGAAGCTCGAATGGCTTCAGGCCATTTCACGCTGGAAGATTTCCGAGGTGTTCTTCAGAAAATTGCGAAACCAGGCTTGATGCAGAAGATGATGGGCCTGATGCCGGGCATGGGCGAACTTAGCAAGATGATGGCCGGTGAAGATACCGACGGCGAAATGCGGAAACTTCTCGGGATCATCGACTCGATGACTCCAACTGAACGGCGAAACCCCAAACTGATCGACCCTCAGCGTCGAAACCGAATAGCCCTGGGTTCGGGCGTACCGCCAAACGCCGTTTCGGGGCTTATCAAGCAGTTTAATATGATGGCTCCCATGATGCAGATGATGGCTTCGGGAGGGATGAAGAACCGCATGGAGATGATGCGGCAACTTCAAGGTGGAATGCTTGACCCCAATATGGGTGGGATGAACGTTAAGCAAAGCACCGGCAAGCGGTTGACTCCCAAGGAAAGGCTGCGACTTCAAAAAGAGCGAGAAAAGCTGCTCCGAAAGAAGAAACGGGGCAATTAGGGGCTTGTAATTCTTCGGACCTGGAGAAATTGCAGTTGCATTTGGCGGTCAAACTGCGACTATATCGGTCCTCAAGTACACAGGAAAGCTATCCGGCGTATCGCTGGGACAAGAAAAAACAAGCAATTCATGACCGCAGGAGATTTTTTAAGTGGCAGTCCGTATTCGCATGAAAAAGATGGGCAAGAAGGCTAGGCCCTTTTACCGGATCGTGGTGGTAGATTCCCGGCGCCCGCGTGACGGCAAGGTGATTGAGGAGGTTGGGCAGTACGACCCGATGATCGCCGAAACGGATGCTCGCGTAATTCTGAAGAATGAACGGGTGGACTACTGGATTGGCATTGGGGCTCAACCCTCTGAAAAGACCGCTGTTTTGATCAAGAAGTACGGCACTAATGGCTCTCACTTGGCTGAGCGCGAGGCTGCGGTTGCCCGTCTGCAGGCAACCCGAAGTCGTCGTAGCCCCAAGGCTGTGGCCGCTGCCGCTGGTCAGTAGTAATTCTTGACCGTGACACGCAATACTTGTAACAGATTCTGACATTGCCAGCCTAGGCTTGCCCCGGGGAAACGCACTCCACTTTTGGGGTGCGTTTTTTGTTGACACTTGCTGTTACACTCGGTGCCTTTTTTGACATTCTGAAAATTTCAGAAAAAATGTCCTCCGAGCCTGTAAGGTTTTCATGTTTCAGGACACTAATAGATAGTGGACCGAAAGATTTGGCGTACGTCATGACCAAAGGTGTCATATCTAATGCGAAACTTAAGTAGCCAGACCCGGGTTACCAACTCGACGTGCCGGTTGCCTAGACCTTGGCGATTGGCCAAAGATTGTGCTTGCGGTCAGTTGTAGTCGGGCCGTGGATCGGCTAGCATCTGTGATCAGGAAATGCGATTTCCTTGAAAAAGTCTAGTCGATCTCGGTGGCCTAGTTGATCAGCCATGGAACATGGTGGCGCGGGAACTGTCATGGTCCACAGCCGGCCTAACAGCCTGGGAATGCGGCGATAAACTTTTTCTTCAA
>DAIRSD010000527.1:0-3331 GCA_036804625.1 Aureliella sp.
TGCAGCACGCCATCAAGTCCGCAGATGACCACAAAGGCAACAAAGTCGGTGCTCTTGCGTACAATCCCTTTGCCCCTCGCACCTACCTCCACGGCAGCCAACTTGGACTCGCGTTCCTGTTGACGTTCGCGCTCCAACACTGCTCGTCGTGACAAAACCAAGTTGCCACGTCGTTGATTGGCTTCCGTGATGACACACAGGACTCGCTGCCCAACATACTCGGCAAAATTCTCGACGCGATACGGAGCCACTTGACTGGCCGGGATGAAGCCACGAATGTTGCCGATTTGACACTCGAGACCTCCCGTGTTTGCGACTGTGATCAATGCTTCAACCACTTCGCCCTCCTTGATATCGCTCCAGTCTGCTGCGACTACCGTGCTACCAGGAATCAGCACTTCATAAAGCCCCTCATCCGACAAGAAACCTCGTACGACGACTTCGACCTGCGCGCCAGGCTCGGGTGCGTTGCTGAACTGCAGGATGGACACGACGCCTTCATTGGCACCACCTAACGATACAAAAACGTTCTCGCCATGGACTTTGATAACCGTTGCGTACAAGCGATGACCCTCGGCAAGTTGTGTTCCTACTTGCACGTCGCTTGACATGAATTGATCCAGGTCAAGCTGGCCGCCCATGACCTCGTTCAATTCATTTTCCAGATCTTCCGATAGTGGTCCGCGCCGCGAAGGAACTGCGACCTTGGGAGCAACCGGAGGTGGAGTGACGACCTTACCTGTTTCATAACGATTGGAACTTTCTTGAGAATTACTTTCGCTAGACTCCGGATCGGATTGAGGTGATGGCTTTCCACCTCCGCCCGACTTGGGATTTGACTTGGGCCGTCGACTCTCCGCAGCGGCTTGTTGGCTCAAACGAAGCTGCCGAATTTTCTCTAGACTTAACGGCCCCGCTTTGCCAAGTGTTACGGTGGTCGTGGACTCCTGAGCGGCTGCGGCGGCAGTAGGTTCCCCTTGGGCCGCTAACTCCGGTCGGACAGAGGGATGGTTTTCGTTTGATGTTTTGATTGTAGAATCTAGTTTTTCGGAATCGGTCATGGATGATCAGGGTAACTAGGAATGATACTATCGAGAGTCGTTTTTGGGGGGGCTTCTACTAGCTTACGCCGGTGAAGCTAAAGGATACAGGCCTTATCGTAACGGATAATAGCCCCTGTGGTCAACGATTCTTGGGATCTAGAAGTTCATCAGGCGCAGATTTCCGAGAAATATTGTAATGGTTTAGCCGTCTAAATTAGAGCTGATGCACTACTTTTTAGGCGGCGAATTTTGCAGATAACCATCTCTTGGAGCCACCGAACTATGCACAGTATCCTAAGCCTATGACAGCTTCAGGTCGCTGAAATGTTGATGCTATCCAGATCTGTTGGTAGAGGTTCCTGGCGTTGGATTTGATTATGGTTGGGTCGTTTTGCTTGGCTCTAGAAAGATTTGAGTATCCTGATCAGTGAAGGCCAGTCCTGCTCGATCGCAGATCTCCTTAAGTAATTGCTCGCGACTGGCATTTTTCACGCTCATTTCAATCAATCGGCTGCGATGTAGCGGGCTGCACTGGTCGGACCACTGAATCTGAAAGCCCAAGCTTTTGCCGAGATGGACCAAAATGGATTCAACTGGAAGAGCTTGATCGGTTGAAAAGGTGTATTGCTGCTGAGATTCGCCGTTGGGAGAGTGAGTCACCTTTCCGGCCGATGAAGATTTGGATCCTTTAGGAGCCAAGAAAGCTAAGTGCAGATTGGTCTCTCCCTGGACTAGCCAGCGTTTGTCAGCCAATTGCTCCAGCTTGGAGCCGGCATATCGCTTCGATAATTCGATGCGCCTTTCATCTGTCAGACTGCGAGCATAGTTGTCTGACCAAGTTGCCTTTTCAGATAGCGGACTGATGAGAAGATGGATACGGCCGCCGGGTTGCGAGATCTTTGCGGACTGACTAGAGTCGCTACCGGCGTTAATTAGCGTTGCATGAAGATCAAAGCCACCCAGTAGTACACTCAGTTGCGTCGCCAACGTACTGTCGGGGAATCGGCTCGCATGGTACAGGTCATGCGGCACCTGGCCTTGCAGCTGAATCTGCCAAGTGTCTGAGATCAGTTGCATAAGCTCCTGGGAACTGATTACATCATCCCATTGTAGAGGATGATTGGTCATAGCAAGATGTTGATGGGCGCTGGCTAGCTGTCCGTGAAGCACTACTGCAGCCCGTTGGATTCTGGCTAGACGATCGGCAGGGGCGATCAAGTATACGTTTTCAACTAAGCCTCCCGCCGCACCACTGCTCGTGGCAACTCGATCCAGTTCGTCCGCTAGCGTTGTGGGTACATCGCTTCGACTTAGTTCCACTATTTGACTGGGATCTTGCCTACGATCGAGCCATACTGATATTTGGTACTGAGCCGCGACGTCTCTCAAAATCGCTCGAATTGACTGCTGTGACCACAGGCTGCAAGACTGTAGCAATTCGTCTGCAGCCCGCTGACTCGTGGGCAATAGAAGAAGATTCAAATGATTGCGATTGTCCTGTGCCGACAAGCTGCTAGCCACAGTAAAAAGCCCAAGGCCCGCAGCTAAGCTGGCAAGTACTCGAAAAGTGCAGAGGAGATGCATTCATGAGTTCCTTGATCGCCTGACCTGTCGATCTAATGCGTCTGGCTAAGTCGGTCAAACTACAAAAACTGGGCGATCTTTGCTGTCCATCAGAAAGATTTGCCCAGCCCGAAGCTTGGATTATACTAAGATTCTGCGGCAATTACCCTAGGTGGTTTTGGGACGCCAGTAAATTTCGGCAATTGCCAAGTAAGATTCACGGGAAGTTCGTTTTGAAGTAATTTCAAGAGCATTCCCATTGGGGAAAGGTAGTCTTAGTTGAATCACCCAGTAATCAAATCGTCACTGTTGATCAAGCTTTATCATCGTTATTTGAGCGACGGTGATACGGCGCACTTCATAGCGGGTATCGCGCTGCGATTTATGCCTTCGCCGCTGGAGCGACTGCTACTTAGCGGCAATATTCAGTCGCGACGCGCGGCGGCGCTGGCCATTGGTTTGTTGGGGCAGCAGAGTCACGTTGAACTGTTGGGACCGTTGTTGCGTTCAGCGGATCGAAGGCTGCGGCTGATTGCCGATGATGCACTGCGCGCACTGGCAGTTCGTGAGGGAACGCTGGACATGCGACAAAGTCTCGAACAAATCGTGCGTTGCAATGAGTGCGCTAATTTTTCAAAAACCATCATTCTGGCCACAGCAGCCATGCAAGAGTTCGGCGTGAGCACTGAATTTTTGCATCAACGCTCGTTGGCCTACTTTCAAAC
>DAIRSD010000528.1:0-3330 GCA_036804625.1 Aureliella sp.
CGGTCCGACTATTAACGAAGACTACTCGCCCATCGTGCGCGTCGATCAAAATGATTGCTCGGTCACTAGCTCCGGCGTCGTGGTCGGTGACGGATTGCATCGTCTGGCCCAGTTCGTAGTATTGCTGGTTTGCACCGGAAACACTTGCCGCAGTCCGATGGCCGAGGTAATCCTGCGCGACAAATTGGTGCAGCGTTTTGGATCGCCACAGGCTGCTCAGCAAGCTGCGTACGTAGGCAGTGCTGGTCTGAGCGCGTTTCCAGGTGGTCCAGCTTCGATCGAAGCACAAGCGGTAGTGGCCCAGCGCGGCCTGAGCCTTCAAGAGCATCAGAGCCACAGTGTGACAGATCATTCACTCCAACAAGCGGACTTGATTCTTACGATGACTCGCGCGCATCGAGCCGGAATCGTGGAATTGATGCCCGAAGTTGCGGGCAAAGTGCATCTGCTTAGTGGCGGATCGTCCGATGTTTCTGATCCGTTTGGTGGCTCCGAAGCGGTTTACTCGGCGTGCGCCGAACAAATAGATCGTTTTCTAGATCAATGGCTGGAGCGTTTGGACGATTTGTTGTTCCCAGTTTGGAGCAGCTAATTGGATACGCCTCGGTTTGCATTCTGCGCGGCGGTGATTGCCGGCGGAGCAGACGCTTGCTCGACTACATTCTGACGGATTGGTAGATCGGTGTATGTGTCCATCGAAAGCAAGTGTTGGCGTGATGTCGGATCTTGCGATTGCAGTTTCATGGCCTGGAAATGTTGCTGGAACTCCAACATCGGGTCCGACAATATTGAGGGTAGTTGCCTGGAGAGCGGTGGTTGAGCTGTTTTGTGCTGAGCGCGAGCGAGGAACTGGATCAGCATTTGCCTGGTTCGCTGGTTCCGATGCAGAAGGAAATGAATCCAAGCCCAACTGTCTCGATATTGCGGCTCTTCAAATCCAGCTAGATCATCGATCCGCTCCAACATCAGAAGTGATGGCACCAGAGCTTGCTCAGCCTGTCCAGCGACTTCGGTCCAATAGGGATTGTGAGCGTAGCGATCTTCACGGCTAACCTCAAAATACTCGGCCAAGCCTTCATCTAACCAAAGTGGCAATTCAGCCCCAGATTGGTTTAGCAATGCATGAGCCGCTTCATGGCGCAGATCGACGTCGATCTGGTCATGCCAATGAGTAAACAGCATGCCAGGACCACGGTCTTGCAGAAAGATGGCGCGACGTTGCACGACCGTGGGAAAGTAGTGCTGCATGTATCGGCTGTATTCCTTGGGGTTTTGAAAGATCACCACGTGAATGGATTTCCTCCAATCGCTCAGCTCAAGCAATGACGCCATATCGCCACGTAGATGTAGCAGCGTTGCCTCCAGTTCGCGGTGTGCCTCCAGGTCAAAATCGCTGTGGATTTGAAAGACGTCTACCGACAACATGTAGGGCCAAGATCGAACTTTGGACTGAGCCTGTGCTGTGGCTCCTAGAAGGCCAATAATCGCAATGCTAGCGATTGCCGGGACTCTTACGGTGAAGCAAGAGATGCGACACACTAACAATGGTAATCTTATTAACAACCTGCACACGCTAAAACTCGGACAAGGTCTGAATTTGCAAACGAATTGACGAAAAGCGGAGTCTACAAAAGGAGACTGGAAAGTTGAAGACTGATTCGCATGAAAAGAGATAACGTCTGAGAATTGAGCCAGCGTACCTAGTACTCACTTTCGCTGGCTGAACCAATAAAGTCCTGGTCGGATCAAGAATTCACATAACGTGGACGTTACCAAACCGCCGACGATTACGGTGGCTACAGGATAGAGCATCTCTTTGCCAGGCTGCGTACCGCCGATCATCAGTGGCAACAATCCTAGACCTGTAGTCAGCGATGACATCAGGACGGGTGCGAGTCGCTCCAAGCTTCCTCGCAGAATCATCTCCTGGCTGAGCCCGTGTTGCTGTTTGAGTTCCTGGTAGGTGCCCATCAGCAGTAGTCCATTTCGTGTTGCAATACCTGCCAACGATATGAACCCTACCATGGCAGCCACCGACAGCGACTGGTCCGTCGAAACGAGCGCTGCCACGCCACCGATGAATGCGGTAGGGACAGCGGCCAGAATCTGCATCACTGCGGAGATGGACGGAAATGCGGAATAGAGTACGGCACCAACGGCTAGCATAGATATGAGGGAGAACCAGAGTATCTGCTTCTGGGCAGACTGGCGGGCCTCGAATTGCCCGCCGTAAGTAACATAGTATCCGTGTGGCAAATCTATTTCTCGACCGACGCGATCTTGTATTTGCCGGACGATGCCCCCCATGTCACCACCCAACGTATTGACGCGAACGACAATGCGACGTCGAGCCTTCTCGCGATTAATCGTATTGGGGCCGGCTCCTTGCTCAATTTTCGCAATAGTCCCCAAGACTGTGGTCGCTCCACCCGGCAGATCCACATGCAATCGATGCAGTTGCCCCAAATCCTGGCGATACTGGTCGTCCATTCTCAGCAGAATGTCAAAAGTTCTCTGGCCTTCACTGAACTGCGAAACCACTCGGCCCTGCATGGCAGTCTCGATCAACTGAATCGCCTCGCGGGCCGTTAGTCCGTAGGTTGCCAGAGCCTGATAGTCCAATTCAAAACGCAACTGAGGCACCAACTGCTGCTGCTCGACAAACGGCTCAGCGATTCCAGGTATGGTTTCGATGGACTTTCGAATCTCCTCTGCCACCAACTTGAGTTCTTCCAAGTCATCCCCGAATACTTTGATTGCGATTTGAGCAGATACGCCTGACAGCATGTGACTGATCAGGTGAGCGATGGGTTGTTCGATCTCGTGCTGGACACCCGGAATTTCCTCGACGGCTGTTGTAAGGGTTTGAATCATCTCGTCGCGACTAATGCTGGCTTGCGGACTGAGCGTCATGACGTACTCAGCCACATGCACGCCCATGATGTGTTCGTCCAGCTCTGCACGCCCCATCTTGCAGGTAATGTCCAGCAGCGGATTGTCGGGCCGAGATGGCGATTTCAGCAAAGTTTGAAATTTGGCATCGGCCATCTGGCTGATCTCACGCATGGTGTCCAGCGAAGTACCTGGGCTGGCATACAGATTGACCTGCGTGGCTCCCTCGTCGAAAGCGGGTAAAAAGTCTCGTTTGAGTGACAGGGTACCAAAAAATGTCACGACGATTGTAATCAATGTAGTTCCGCAAATCACCGCAAAGCCCGGCCGTGTTAAGCTGAGTCGAATCAATGGCGAAAAACGCTGTCCCAGTGCAGACTCCAGCCAAGGGGTTGAAGCGTGAGTTTTTTGCAGAGATACGGGGGTCAGAAGACCCTG
>DAIRSD010000529.1:0-812 GCA_036804625.1 Aureliella sp.
ACAGGGCGAGCAGGTAAGTGTGCGGGCTGTCTTGAAGAACGAGCGCTTCGAGCCGCTGGTCCATAGCGTGGTTGTGGCTAGACTAATCGTTCCGCAAGGCGTATTCCTGCCGCTGGTCCTGCGCCCGCTGTCGGATGGCTCGCAGCCTGGTGTATTCACCGGCCAGTTTCCCGTACTCGCGTCGGGTAACTATCGATTACAATTGCAACTTGGCGGACTGGCCTCCAATGAATTCCTGAGAGCGGAAGTAGTGGCGCGAGTTCCTAAAGTGGAGATGCAAGTCGTGGAACGCAACGATGCCTTGCTGGGGCAACTAGCCAGCGAGACTGGCGGGCGATATTGGCAAGGCGTGCAGGCCGCAACAGCCAGCGATGAAGATGGCACTCTGGCGCTGGCTGCTGCAATCACACCTCAGGATCAAGTCGCCTATTCGCCTGGCGCGCCAGAATATCAGTTTCAATTGCGCTGGCTTGGCTGGCTAATGATCCTGATCGCTACGTGCCTATCCTTGGAGTGGGTCGTCCGACGTGTTCATCGACTCGCATAGAAGCCTATAGAACCAAATTCAATGTCATCTTCCACGCCAACGCCGCAACAACCACTGCCTCATGCGATTCGACGCAAGTTGGATCAGGTGCGAGAGACGTTGCGCGGGTACCTGCTGTGGCGGTGTGTCTATATGCTAACCGCTTGGGTTCTTCTGGCTTTTTGGTTGGGAGCAGCCAACGGAACCTTATACAAGCGGACTGGCAATAAGTCTGGTTAGGTAAACTTAGGGCTTGTTAGTTTGCTTTTTGTAAGTAGGTATAGCG
>DAIRSD010000529.1:822-3298 GCA_036804625.1 Aureliella sp.
TTTGGTTGGGTGCAGCCATCGATTACCTGCCCGTGCGACTTGGTGCCAGCGAGACGCCTCGCGCCGTGCGCATTGCTATTTTGGCTGCGATGGCTGGCGGTGCGATTTGGTCATTATTGGGCTGGTTGCTTCCACGCTTGTTGACTCCCATGAGCGATGGTTCGATAGCGATTCTAATCGAGCGTCGCAACCCTGGGCTAAAGAATCAACTGATCCCGGCTGTCGAATTGGCCGGTCGCCCCGCAGACGTCGCTCAGCCTGAGACTCATGCTCAGTTGTTGCAACGCGTCATGGCATCAGCGGATCAAGCGGTCAGGCAAGTGGATTGCCGATCGTTGTTTAACTGGAAGCCGCAACGCACTTTGGCCACCCTAGTGGTCTTGGGGCTGATCACCACTAGTGGCGTGACCCTGTTTCAGTGGGACTGGATGAAGCTATGGACCAAGCGACTCTTTGCACTTGCCGATCAGCCTTGGCCCCGAATGGCGGTATTGCGAGTCGATGAACTTGTGCTGCCCCTGCCAGTATTCACCGGCCAAGTTACAGCCGAACAAACAGAGATTCATTTTGTCGATCAACTAGCCAGAGTACCGCTGGGAGCTTCGCCACTGCTGCGCGTATCGGCTGATGCCTCCGCCCAGAAGCTGCCGGAAGTGTGTACCTTGTATTATCGCGCTCAAGATGGCACTCGTGGACGCGCCAATTTGCGGCGGATCGGATCCCCGCAGGCCGGGTGGCAGGAGTTCCATTTGGATGGTCCACCACTCAGCGGTATTTCCCATTCGATGTCGCTGGATGTGGTCGGCCTAGACGCTCGCTTGCGCGATCTGCAACTGGAAGTTGTCGACCGGATTGTGATCACCGATCTACAGCTCGATTGCCAATATCCGGAGTACTTGCTGGATAGCCTAAGCACTCGACCCGCTCGGGAGAAAGTCGCTTATCGAACCGGACTGCAAATTCCTGAAGGTACCCAGTGTGTCCTGATGGGTACTTGTAACGCTGCCTTGAGCCGCGTCCAGTACACGATCGGATACTCGTCAGATACTGGGCAGTCTACCGAGGAAGATCGGCTGAATATTCGCGAAGCGACTGTGTCGGAGAACCGTTTCAGTCTTCCACTAGGACACCTTAAAAGTAGCCAACAGGTTGAAATTCGATTGATGGATCAGTACGGTTTGTCGTCGGAACAGATATTGCGATACCAAATCGTCGTGGTACCTGACACCGTACCTTTGGTTGAGTCGCGACTGGAAGGGATCGGTTTGGCGATCACGCCCTTAGCCTATCTACCCATCCGAGGTACCGCGACGGACGACCATGGAATTGCCGAAGTAGCGGTTGAACTGGCCGTTGACGAATTGGTTGTTGACCCCATCCCTCTGACTCTTACCGATCAGCAGATAGAAGGTCGCGTCGACTTTCAGGAACTGGCTGAAAGTCAAACGATTACGATCAAACCAGGGATGACGGTGGGACTGAGCGTTCGGGCCAGCGATCGCTACGATTTGGATAGCCAGTCTCATGTCGGACGCGGCCAGGCTCAGCAATTGGCCGTAGTCACCTCAGATCAACTGCTGGTTCTACTGGATCGACAAGAACTGGAACTGCGGCAGCGCCTTGAGCAGATTATTAGCGAACTGAATCAATTGCGAGAGGCACTACAGAGCCTTGCTGAACAGTTGACCCTGTTGGAAACACCCCAACAGGCCAATACTCTAGACCAGTCCAATCAGTTGCAATCGCTTGCGCTTAACCAGACCGGCCCGGCACAGCCAGACGGTCAGGAGACAGATGGTTTGAGTGAAACGGATCGACAAAACGCCCAGCGCATCGCCGTGCTTCGAGCACAACAAGGTGTGCTCCAAACCGACAAATCGCGACAGGAACTTTCAGGGATCGCTCAACGAGTTGAAAACCTGCGACTTCAATTGCAGCACAATCGCATTGACAGTCTAGACCGCCAACAGCGCTTGCTAGAAAAAGTACAATCGCCGCTTCAGGCATTGCTAGCTGACCAGTACGTTACTTTGGATCAGCAAATGAATGCTCTACAATTGGCAACACAGTCGGGTCAGGGCAAGATTCAGGCAAGTTCTGCGTTAGATTCCGTGGAGCCGGTGATTCAAGCGCTGGAAGAGATAAAATCGAGTATGCTAGATATCGAGTCCTACAACGAGATTATCGACTTGGTGCGAACGCTGTTAGAAGAACAGGAACGCATCTTAAAAGAGACCGAAGAGACTCAGAAGGCTCGCGTTTTAGATTTGTTCAAATAGCTGTACAGCGCCGCATTGAGGCGCCTTACCAGCACGAATCGCCAGTTTTGAAGTTGCGCTATTTCGCTTGAATCGAATTGGTAGTGATGAGAAAACCAGTATTTTCGTACTCGTACTCAGCCATCGGCGGTACTCGTACTCCTACTCGTACTCTTACTCGTACTCCTACTCGTACTCCTACTCGTACTCCTACTCGT
>DAIRSD010000530.1:0-3297 GCA_036804625.1 Aureliella sp.
ACCTCAATTTTTGGGGTGCTATGCTATACCACATTTTGACTGGTCACTCGCCGTTGACGGAAACCAGGGACCGCATGGCACGATTGAATGTCTCTCGCTTTCGAGAAGTCCCACACATTCACAAGATTGATCCAGACATCCCAAGCAACGTTGCCAGTATCGTTCACAAAGCGATGGAATTTGACCCTGCCAAGCGTTATCAAACCCCTGCCGAGATCGTACAAGACACTCAGACCGTAATTCAACGACTTCAAACCGGCGATACAAACACTCAAGCACGAGGTGCCGGCGGCGCAGCGGATTTCAGCGAAGACGCCTCAACGGAAGGCATCAACAAGATAGTAATGCTTGTGGAAAGCAAAATCGAGTTCCAAGATCTGGTCCGAGAAAAGCTGAAAAAGCGAGGTTATCGCGTCTTGATCATCAGCGATCCATCGCGTGCGCTGGCTCGATTCATTCCAGAAGAAGACCTGCCCGCGCACTGCGTGGTTTTTAGCGCTCCCGAGCTAGGTGCCAGCGCGCTGGATGCCTACAACCAGTTCGCTACTGATGCTCACACGGCACACGTCCCGGCGATCCTGCTGGTTGATCGGAAGCAACAGTACATCATTCGCAATGCAAAGACCGGTCCCAATCGAATGATGCTCGCTATGCCGCTGAAAGTAAGGGAGCTGCGAGCTGCATTGCTTAAGTTGCTCAAGCAGGCCGCTACTGAGCAGGCCCAAGTTGAAGCCGAATAGCCACCGACTTCATGCAGAGCAACTCTTGCCGATTGTCTCCTGGATCTAGCCTAGGATCGATCCGTCGTCAACTGGAAAACGGTGACAATTGGAAACTGACTGACATACTTCCCGAACGCGGTCAGAACTACTGCACGGAATAGCTTGTGAGCCCTTTTCTAAATCTGCGGTCTTTGGTAAAGTACCGGTTCGCGAGAAAATTGAGGGTGTAGCTCAGTCGGTAGAGCATCGGACTTTTAATCCGTGGGTCCGGGGTTCAAGTCCCCGCACCCTCACTTTTGACAAACTGCTGCGATTTCAATGGTTGCTGACAGCACTGCGCCCGACGAACAAAATCAGATACCGGTTCGTTTTGAGTATACGCCCACGTTTCCGCAGATTCTGGAGCATCTCAAGTCGTCGCTGCTAGTGACGACGTATCAAGCGGGCAAAGTGCTAGTGCTTGGGGCTCACCAGGGCAAGCTGACCATATCGTTCATGAGCATGGAGCAGCCTATGGGGCTGGCTGTGTCCCCGTCGCGCATCGCCATCGGATCACGGCGCCAAATTCACTTTCTGGTTCCCGCACATGAGACACAGTCCAAAGACAGTCCTCATGACGGATGCTTTGTGCCACGCAGCAGTTTCTACAGCGGTGCCATCCATGGACATGACTTGGCTTGGGGCGAAGGCGGCTTGTGGGCCGTCAATACGCTCTTCTCTTGCCTTTCGACTCTACACCCCAGCTTCAGCTTCGTGCCTCAGTGGCGTCCTCCGTTTATCTCCCAGTTGATCGATCAGGATCGCTGCCATCTGAATGGGCTGGCCATGGATGCGGGAAGACCACGTTACGTTACCGTGTTGGGCGAGACCGACCAACCGGCTGGCTGGCGTGAAAACAAAGTGAGTGGCGGTGCAGTGCTGGAGGTACCTAGTGGACAAGTCGTTTATCGCGGACTTTGCATGCCTCACTCGCCGCGCGTCAGCCATGGCAGATTATTTGTTCTCAACTCGGGCTTGGGTCATCTATGCCAACTGGACCATTCTACTGGCAGATTGATGACCATTGAGTCCCTTCCGGGTTACACGCGCGGGTTAGCCCTGTCCGGTCAATTCGCTTTTGTTGGCCTTTCGAAAATTCGCGAAACAAATATTTTTGGCGGACTGCCGATCGGCGAGCGTCCCGACGAATTGCGGTGCGGAGTAGGTGCGGTGGATCTGACCACCGGACGCACTGTGGCTACCTTTCAATTCCATTCGGGTGTCGAGGAGATTTTTGCGGTCGAGCTACTACCTGGTTTTGCCAATCCTCTGCTGGCGGGTGCATCGCTGGACGAGCGACAGCAAGAGGTGTGGATCGTGCCGCACGAACAAATGCCACGACCACAGATAAGCGTCGCAGCTCCAATCTTTGCGGACGAGCAGTTCTTGGCTCAAGAAGGCACCTCGATCAGCGACAGCAAAGGCGCTGAGCAACTACTGGCATCAGCAGTCGCACTGCGCGCAGCGGGACAACTAGATCAAGCGGCCAACTGCCTGGATCGCGCTGCGTCATTGACTCCCAATCCGGTCAATCTTCTGATCGACTTAGGAAACTTGCGACAGGAGCAAGGCCAACAGCAAGCGGCTCGTCTGTGTTATGAACGCGCGCTGACTTATGATCCACAGTCGATTGCTGCGCAGCAGAATCTTGGCTATCTGGCGTTTAATCTAGGGATGGCCGAAGAATCGGCTCAGGTGCTGGACCGGCTGCTAGCTCAACAACCCAGTCCGATCAACCATCTATTAGCGGCTAGCGTCTTGCCTGTGGTTTATGATTCGCTCCAAGACATCCAGCATTGGAAGCAGCGCAGTTTGACTATTCTTAATCAAGCCGCTGAGCGTGGGCTACGTCACGATGCAAGTGAGACTCTGGTGCCCACGTTCTTCTTTTCGGCATACACAGGCGATGACCCTAGGGAACTGCTGGAACTTCGAGGCCGAATGGTCCACGGCAGAGATTATACGTCAGGGCGAGTCCGCTGGACCGCCAACAGCGGACGTGCACCTCGTATCGGTTTCTTATCGGCATACTTTCGAGACCACACAATTGGTCGCCTGAATATCGGTCGAATAGAATCGCCCAAAACCGTGGATGCGGATCGGATCGTCATCCAGGCTGGTCGCGCTCAGGATTGGATGGTTGATCGTTTTCGAAAGGCCGCTGATGAGTACGTAGAACTGCCACGAGACGTCCCGTCTGCCATTGAAGCGCTAAGAGTCTTGGAACTGGACATCTTAGTGTTTGCCGACATCGGCATGGATTCGCTGGCAACCACCTTGGCGTTTTCTCGTTTCGCCCCCGTACAAGCCGTCACCTGGGGACACCCCATGACTACTGGCAGTACCATGATGGACTATTTTCTGTCCAGCCCTGATTTGGAAGTAGCTCAAGGGGCTAGTCATTACACCGAGAAGTTACTACTGCTGGATTCCTTAGGACTGAACTACCAGCGACCTGAACTATCTCAGTCCAATCACGCTAAAAACCACCAAGCATGGCGATGTGAACTGAACCTACCAGAAGAGGGACGCCTCT
>DAIRSD010000531.1:0-3260 GCA_036804625.1 Aureliella sp.
CCGCAATTCCAACAAGTGGCACCCAGCGTCTGTCACTTTACCCGCTGTGGCCCGTCTCTCCCCTATGCTAACCGTAAGGCCACCGCCCCACAGCGCCTAATCGAGCGATTCATGGGAGATTCAAGGGAGATTCAAATGGTTGAGCTTCGGCGCACAGCGCGAGTGACATGCTTAGAAAAACGAGACGCCCAAGAGTCCGCCCCCCAGCAAGAACTCTTGGGCTTGCCCACTTGCCCGAACCCCTTGAGAGTTCTTGCCTTTAGGCTCTCGTCGTTTGCATAATTATAAGGACAATTTTGCTTGACTTCGAATTGACACCCTTATGAACAAGGCTGTGAAGGCTTTTGTAGTGGACCTCGCCAGAGATCCTCTTTCTGTCGCTGAATACGGAAACCCTAGGCAACTCCAAGCATCACCTGACCACTGCGCTTCCGCTATTGACGGTAGCTGTTCGTCGGATCGACTCTAGGAATTCAGTAGATTCTTCTTGAACCAATTTGACGTCGGCATCTGCAGTATTCACTTCAGCGCGGAATCGGTGCATGCCTGCCGCCTCAGCCAGTGCGACAACACGCAGAGTGACCGTCTCGCCCGGTTCTATGCGCGTGATCGGCTCAAATCTCACTTGTCCAGGCATGACTTGATGGCGATGTCCCTCGGCGCGTTTGGGCTCGATTCCTCGTGAGAACATAGCCGCCACCGACACCTGCTCGACGGTCTTCGAGCCTCGATTCAGCAGCGTTAGTTCATATTGAACTTCACCGCCCACGGTTGCGGGTGCCGATGGATCGCTGACCACCAACTTCAGATCTGTCACTGCTTTCACCAGAGTGGCAATACTGGTTTGAGCCGACTTGCCAGATGGCGATGTACAGTGAGCAACCAATTGATTCTCGCCTTCGCGGCTGAGCGAAAGCTGGAAGGTCAATTCGGCAGAAGCACCAGGCCGTACATCTGGGACATTCCATGTTAAGGAGCCGTTATCGAGCGATGTAGCTGACGGTGTCGAATCTAATTTGGCCCCAGTAGGCAGTGTGACAACCACCTTGGATTGACTGGCGACGGCATCCCCCGAATTCTTGACTACCAACTTGTAAGGCACTGCAGATCCGTGATAAGCCATTTCAGGTGCTTCCATCAGCAACTCAAGCAACGCCTGACGTACTTGAACTTGAGTTTGCGCATTAGCTGCCACTTCGCCCTGGGCTGTAACATCTGCGGCGATTACGATCTTGCCAGCTTCATTAAATACTAGTTCGACATCGATCGTCTCCGATGCTCCTGCAGCGATTGTTCCGATCTGAATAGAACTGGAGCCAAACTGCTGAGCAGACAGCTTTGCGGTTACATCGGTAGCATCTGCACTCCCCTGGTTCGATACATGCAGCCGATAGGTATTGGCCTGACCGTAATTGACATCGTTGGGGCCCTCAAGAGCCAGTTCCAGTCGCGGCGAACGCACTTCCACTGGTATGCTGCCTGTCACAGGATGAAAAGTCCATTCCAGCGACATGTCAAAGTTGTTGGGCGACTGTGTCGTGAGATGCAGTGGCACGCTTGCCTGCTGCCCCGGCGAGAGCCCTTCGAACGACCACGTCACCAGCACAGAGCCGTCACTTACGTTTTCCAATTCGGCGCGTCCCAGAGTAGCAGTTTGTGGCTGCACCTGCACGCCTGCTGGAATATCCAATCGCACGATTAGTCCGCTGAGCTTGACCTGATCTTGATTGGCGACCACCAAATGGTAGAGCTGTGGCACGCCCACTTCGACACTCGGCGGTCCATTGAGCCCGACGTGAATCTGAGTGGATCGCATCGACATGAGCTTGTCATTGGATTGATTGGACCGAGGTGGCAGTGAGGCGGTACGCCGTTGGGGTTGCGGAGATGTGCGCTTTGCAGTGGGGCGCTTGCTGCGGTCCTGTGGCGTGGCTGTTGCTGTTGGCAGGCTGAGTTCTAAGGTTGGCTGCTGAGCTGCGTTTTGCGGTGGAGCTGCGCCGGGCAAAGGAAGATTGTTGGGCAAGGGCAATGATCCGCCGCTGAATGTAGCATCGGTCGCTAAAGAACCTGAGCCAATGACAGATCCATTGTGAGGATTCACAGCGTTTCCAGCTTGGCCCAAACTAGGATTCTCGGCAAGCGGAGGTTGGTTGGAATTCCCCGAATTATCTACGGCAGGGAGAGTGGTCGGACTGGGACCGCTCTTTTGAGCCGTCCCTCCCGAAGCTGGACGTGATTGCTTGGCTTGGCTGCTCGTTGACTGCGCGGATGAATGCGACGATGGAAGATCTGTGGGAGTGACACTTGACGGAGATGCGGTGACCGACGCAGTAACCGACGGGGACAGTGAAAGTTCATCCGAACTTTTTGTAGTTGGCGAATCGGAGTTTGGTTGTCGAGTCGCTGGGGCGGACTGCTGCGACAGCTTTTTGGCTGAAGACTGACCAATAGGTATTCGTGAGACCTTGGGTGCTGAAGCCGCACCGGCACCCTGACCAACTTCTCTTAAATTCGTTGCGTCTGGCAATACTTGCGTGCCCCCCCCGTTTTCCGATTGTGACTCGACGGCGTACCGAGCACGTAGTTGATAAGTCGAGCCAGTGGAGTATTCCGGCGAACTCGGAGACTGGCGAACCGCACTGGGCAGTGACGAACGAAGCTGATTGGCCGAATTTTGGCCCGGAGCTACCCCCTGTGACACCGTCAGGAAGGTCGCCATGAACAGTAGTGTTCGTCTGAGGACAACAGCCATCCAAATAGCCCATTTAGGGGGATTTGTATTTATGAGAGTTTTGCGACTGAAGAGCATTGCAGTCAATCTCCAGGAGGATCAAATCTCGAACCAACCTTAGGCATCTATGGCTATCGGCCTGTCAAGCTGTAGCGATTAAACAAATTTTCCTAGCAGAACTCCTTTTCTTCAACAAATTGCTCCATTGCTATCCTGTAGCGAAAATAGGCAAGTGATGCAATTTGCAACACTCCCAAAACATTTCAGTCCCATCGGGCACGTTAGCGAAGCAAGAACTGTTTGAGTCAAAAAAGAATTTTAGTGACACAAACCTTCTACCCCAGGACAAGCTCTGTCCCCAGGGGTACCTGCCCATGATCAAGCAGTTTGCCCTGACCGGTGTGCCCCTGTAAGCTGTGTCCCCTGACCGTCCCCCTAAGCTGTGTGTCCCCTTTAAGCTCCCCTGCCGCATGATCAAGCAGTTTGCCAGTACTCAGTACTCAGTTCTCAGTACTCAGTACTCGGTTCT
>DAIRSD010000532.1:0-3257 GCA_036804625.1 Aureliella sp.
AAGATACTACGAGTACCATTTTATTGAGTACGAGTACGATTTTTGCGGAAATAGCTTATCTTCAAAACTGGTGCTTCGGGCTGGTATTGTTTCCAACGCCGCTCGCTTAAATTTTGAGAGTGAATTTATTCCAGCATGCGGATAACTGGCTATCTCGAAACTAAACAAGATGCGGTGCGAACCTGTGAACCGAAATCGATTTAGTAGGCAAAAGCGACTTGTCAGAACCGCTGACTTTCAGTCGATCTTTCGCGATGGACAAGTTGCAACTGACAGTCTGCTTGTCGTTCATGCTCTGACCAGCATTCAGCCCACTCGGCTTGGAATTAGCATTTCCAGGCGCACTGGCTGTGCGGTGGTCCGCAACCGTTGGAAGCGCTGCATTCGAGAAGCGTTTAGGCTAAACTATCGGTGTCTTCCGGACAATCTGGTACTGGTCGTGCGGCCTCGCAAAGGGGCGCGACCCAACGTGTCTGCGATTTCATCTTCCTTGGTGAAATTAACCAAGCAATTGTCTCGTCGCGGCCTGAGCCAATTGCCGGAAAACTGATCGGAATTGGAATCTGCTTGGCATTAAGCATTTCGCCATCTGCGACACTCAGTAGTATTGGTCAAGGGAGGCTGCGGATATGTCGATCGCAGACTGTTTTTGCTCAGCCATTTGCAGTTTGAATTGGTGCCTGCATGCTGCGACAGACATGATCAAACTGGGCCGCTTCCATGAGCGACCTCCGGACGCCTGTTGGCTAGAATGGATTTTCGACCAAGACGAACGGTACGCCGACTTGCTGACGGTGCAAGGGCGACAGGATATCCTCAAACTAAGGCAAGCAGGCATCTGTTTGCATGACCGCTGGCCTCGTGCCGAATCCAGCGCCATCGATCGATGGATGGGGCACCGATTCTATTTGACCTCACAGCGCTGCGTCGCCTCTGGCACTCAATTGACAAGCATCATCAGCTCGCAACTGGGGCGCGACAGTCGACGCCTGACCAATTGGCCTAAGCTACTGAGCGCCACGTTGCATAGCGTCGCTCGAAATGGTGAAAGTCTTCTTCTGGTTCGCGGCACGACGCTTTATGAAGCTACCAAGCAATTTGCGATGGCCGCTCAATTACCTGTTGTAGAAGTGCTTTTACCGGAAAGTTTTGGACGGGAGTTGCAGGCGACCAATGAATGGCTGTCGCATCACCTGAAAGAGTGCCTAGCCTCATACGCCAACAATCCGCCTGGCCAGTCGATCCTGGTGTCACCAACAATCTCGACAATTCAGGAAGTTCCACTACGTGACCGAGCAGCCATCTGCCTAGCTGACCGCGTCCTGGCACTTACCATTCGTCGCGGCGGCACGCTGTCCGAACTTGTGCAGCAACGTCTAGCCGAACCCGACTTTTCTGCGGGCAGCACGTTTATCATCATTCAATCGTCATCGGAACAAAATGATTGGCTGGATCGCGGGGCGGTTGGATGGGTGGTCCCCAGCCATGAACATTCGAAGCTTGCGAGGAAGACTCATTGTAAAGAATCTCACGGCAGCCGAAGCTCAACCCTCCAATCGTTGTGTTTTCCAGCGAAAGCACTCGTGCAAGTCGCACCTGATCAATGGCCCTATCTGACGCATTGCACACGAGCGCTGTCCGGCCCCATGCCGCAGGAGTCGACAGCTAACTACTATTTGCGATTATGGCTGGCTGGATGCAACGAACTAGCGCAGCCACTGGGAACTTTGTCCAACATTCTAAGCGAATTTCGGCTGCGTGGGTCGAGTCAATTGACCCGAGGTTTTTGGCCCGTGGTCAGTTTTAGCGCTGTCCCGCTCTTGGAGTTGTTATCGAGGCGTACGTTTCGTAGTCACTTGGGACGCTGGGATTGGGAACCTTATGGTTTGATCATCCATCGATATGCCATTCCGACCGCTCGGCCCGTCATCTACGGCCAACGTCGAGAGTTTGAACAATTATCTGCTGAGGACAAGCCCTACTTTCAACCTCTGGATACGAAGCATGACTGGACACGCGAGCAGGAGTGGCGAGTCGAAGGCGATGTAGAACTCAGGCAATTGCCCTACGGTTCGGTAATTGCCTTTGTCCCCACGCGATTGCAAGCTCTACAGTTATCGCGCTTGTGGCCCTACGTTGTGACTTGGATTGAAGAATAAAGAAGGGTGTAACCATCCATTTGACAGAACTAAAAAAAATTTTTGATGAATATTTTTATGTCCTAGGGCGACCTGAATTGCTTTAGGCTAATACCGGGGAACTACACGACACTTTGAATGCTTCTACTCAACTATAGCATGACTTGCTAGCCCAACATCTCACTTGGAATATTGCCACTTTCCTCTTAACCTAGTTAGTGTGCTGGATCTTCACGAGGGGCTTGTTTCCAAGGAGACTGTTCGATGAGACGCGGATTTTTGATTGATATGGACGGTGTAATACACCGAGGTGGTGAACTGATCGAAGGAGCGGATCGGTTCATCGAAAGGTTAACTCGGGAGAGGATTCCTTATGCGTTCTTGACTAACAACAGTCAGCGCACCTGTCGAGACGTTGCCACAAAACTGAATCGGATGGGAATTCAAACCGACCAGCAGCATGTCTTCACGTGCTCGATGGCTACGGCAAGATTCTTAGCAAGCCAAAAGCCAGGTGGAACCGCTTATGTGATTGGCGAAGGTGGTTTATTGACGGCTTTACACACTAACGGATTCTCTGTAGTGGATCATGCTCCAGATTTTGTGGTGGTTGGAGAAGGTCGCACGGTCACCTTGGAAATGCTTGAAATCGCTGTTCAGATGATTCTTGATGGTGCCAAGCTGATCGCCACCAATCTGGACCCCAATTGTCCTACCAAGAATGGTACTCGGCCTGGCGCGGGTGCCACTGTGGCTTATCTGGAAACGGCTACCGGCGCGAAAGCGATGAGCATAGGGAAACCTAGTCCAATCATGATGCGAGCCGCCAGAAAGCAAATCGGTATGGCCAGTTCGGAAACGGTTATGATCGGTGATACTCTGGAGACCGACATCCTGGGAGGCGTTCAAATGGGGTATCGCACAGTCCTGGTTCTGTCTGGTTCCACCAAGCGAGAAGATTTGTCACGCAGTCCGTTTGCGCCCGACCTGATCATCGATTCCATTGCACAATTAGCTGATCCGTCCATCGATCTGCGACATATCTTGCCCCTTGGAGATCGCCGTGATGATTCTGTTCACGACTTGGACGCATGGCGCCAGGTGGCAACGAGCGCCTAG
>DAIRSD010000533.1:0-3255 GCA_036804625.1 Aureliella sp.
CACGGCAAAACGTGGACCACAAAACAATTGAGAAAGCCCTTTAATGGCCCTGGCGGGGGTGTGTCTAGAGAAAGCGCGTGGAAATTTTGCAGAAAAATATTTCTTAATGTACTTCAGTCGGGTTTTCTCATTTCCGAAATCCGGCTATATTACGGTCCGCGTTTTGCTGGCTCGCCTTCCCCACCTTGGCTCTATCTAGTGCATATATCGCGTCAGGACTCGACCGATTCGATGCATTTCATCCCTCATGGGTGTCCTGTTGGATTCTCTGTCCCCACCGAGTATCCACATGGAGATAGTGTTTTCGTAGCGGGATTTTTCTGTGAAGGGAAGGTTAACTTCCATAAGCGTTTGGGCCAACAGCGCAGCAATTTATCCACAAGTTGTCAGTGACACTTCAGAGGAGAATGATTCTTCGATGGCTACTCCTTCACAGCGACGTCTTCAGACTACGAGCATTCGGCGGTTTGGTTCTGGCCAAGAAACGCTGGAACTGCCTTCGCTTACCGAACTGCAGACCAAGAGTTATGAATTGTTCTTGCAGGAAGATTTAGCTCCCGAGAAACGCAAGAACTTGGGGCTAGAAGCCGTACTGCGCGAGATATTTCCAATCGAGAGTTATGACAAGCAGGTGTCGCTTGAGTACCTGCGCTATGAACTTGGCAAGCCACGCTACACACCCACTGAGTGTCGTCAGTTGCGCTTGACCTACGGAAAGCCGATGAAGGTCTGGCTGCGTTTGAACCGCGAGCAGCCGATTGAGGAGGAGGTCTACTTGGGGGACATCCCCATCATGCTGGGCGGTGGTGAGTTTATCATTAATGGTGCTGAGCGTGTGGTGGTAAGCCAGTTGCATCGCAGTCCCGGTTTGGACTTTGTCGAAGAGCTAGAGGCGACCTCGGACCGCAAGCTGCCTAGTTGCCGCGTGATCCCAGAGCGAGGCAGTTGGATCGAGATCAATGTGACTAAGAAGGATACTCTTAGTGTTCGCATTGACCAAAGCGGCAAATTTTCAGTCATGACGCTGCTGCGCGCGATGGCACCCAATCTGGGCACCGACAGTGAACTGCTGCGCACGTTCTACCCAACGAGCGTCGAGAAAATTACGGACGGACGCAGTGTCGGTAAAATCGAGGGCAAGATATCGGTAGACGACGTAGTTTACCCTAGCAAGTCCGATCGAGCTGGCGAAGTGATTATCGAGGCCGGCCAAAAGATTTCTAAGAACATTGCAGAGATTATCTGCACTAGCGGCATTAAGACGCTGGAGGTCATGGAATCTCCAAAGCCCCCGCACATTGTCAACTCGTTGGCAGAAGACAATACAAGCAGTCACGAGGAAGCTTTGCTGCGAATCTTCCAACGCTTGCGACCTGGTAATCCGCCGCAACTGGAAAAAGCCAAGGCGCTCTTCCATGAAAAGTTCTTTGATGTGAATCGTTATCGATTGGGTCGCGTGGGCCGCTTCCGCATCAACCGCAAGTTGAATCTTGGGGTGGCTGAAGAAGAAATGACGATGCGACCCGAGGATCTGATTGCAGCCATCCGATACATGATCGACTTGTTTGATCCTGAGTCGGGTGCGCAGTATGACGATATCGATCACTTGGGCAATCGCCGCTTGCGGACCATCGACGAACTGGCCGCAGACGAACTGCGCAAGGGCTTCTTGAAGCTTAGTCGCACCGTGAAGGAGCGGATGAATGCCAAGGAGGTTGCCGAGCTGTCGACGCGTAGCCTGGTGCACCCTAAGAGCATCAGTGCGGCTATCGATTACTTCTTTGGTCGCGGTGAGCTTTCGCAAGTGGTCGATCAAACCAATCCGCTGAGCCAATTGACGCACGAGCGACGACTGAGCGCGTTGGGGCCGGGCGGATTGAACCGAAAGCGAGCTGGGTTTGAAGTTCGCGACGTTCACATTTCTCACTACGGTCGTATCTGCCCAATTGAAACGCCTGAAGGTACTAATATCGGTTTGATCAGTTCGCTAGCGATCTATTCGCGAGTCGACGAATATGGTTTCCTGATTACACCCTATCGCAAGGTGTCTGGTGGCAAGGTTAGCGACGAAGTGGTGTGGCTGCGTGCTGACCAGGAGTCGGATTGCTATATCTGCCCTGCCGACACGTTGGTCCAGGATGGTGCGCTAGTGGCTGGCCCTAATTTGATCGCTCGTTATCACGCGGACTTCCAGATTGTGTTGCCTGATGAAGTGCAGTACATGGACGTAGCCCCAAGTCAGATGGTGGGCGTTTCTGCAGGCCTGATTCCGTTCCTAGAGCATGACGATGCAAACCGCGCATTGATGGGTTCGAACATGCAGCGACAGGCTGTGCCTTTGCTGGTTGCCGAGCCGCCGATTGTAGGAACTGGCATGGAACGAAATATTGCCATGAACAGTGCGATGATTGTGCGTGCCAAAAAGGCTGGCAAGGTGACCTACGTGGATGCTAATCGAATTGAAGTTGGCACCGACGTCTACGAAATGCAAAAGTATCGCGGCTTAAACGAACGGACCTGTCAAAACCAAAAGCCGGTTGTGCGTCTAGGCGACAAAGTGGAAAAAGGTCAGTTGTTGGCCGATGGTGCCGCCACTCATAATGGTGAATTGGCTCTGGGCCGCAATGTGTTAGTGGGCTTCATGTCGTTTGACGGTTACAACTATGAAGACGCGATCATCATCAGCGAAGAGCTGGTACGAGCCGACACCTATACGTCGATTCACATCGAAGATTTTGACGTGGAAATTCGGGAAACCAAGTTGGGACGTGAAGAGTTCACTCGCGATATCCCCAATGTTTCCGAAAAAGCCCTTCGCAACCTGGATGAATCCGGTATTGTCCTAGTGGGTACCTACGTTCGAGCCGGGGACGTGCGGGTTGGCAAGGTGGCGCCCAAGAGCAAGTCGGAGCTAACTCCTGAAGAGAAGCTACTGCATGCGATCTTTGGTCGAGCTGGCGAAGATGTAAAGAACGATTCTCTGGAAGTGCCTTCAGGTATTGAAGGCATTGTGATTGACACTCAAAAGTTCAGCCGACGCATGAGTCTTTCCGACGACGAGCGAAAGGCGTTCGAGAAGGAGTTGAAGGAAGTCGAGCAGGACGGAAATGCAAAGGTCTCGACCGCGTTCACTGCGTTTATTGCAGAGCTTGAGGCGGTCACTGGCGGTCGCTTCACCGACGAAGACGGCACGACGCTGGCCGGTGATCTAGATCCAAAAGTTGAGGTCGAAAGCGCTCAGTCGTTCAACTTGTC
>DAIRSD010000534.1:0-3228 GCA_036804625.1 Aureliella sp.
GTGGCCCTGGCCCGCCTTGCCGAATTTAGCCTGCTTGGCAAATTTACTTTCTGCAACTCGCTTTTCCCAGCTCTTATCGCCGAGACTAAACGTGTAATAGCGAACTCCGTTCATGCACACTTCACAGCCCAAGGGCGAGACACGCAGATAGATCTGATTCCACTGGCCAGCCGGACGAGTCGCATCCACGGGCCGACCGGCTTCTTTTCGGGGTGAATAAAGCTGATACAACCAGCCCGCCTTCTGCTCGTCTTTGCCTGCCTCATTGCACAGCACTTGGACTTCAGGTCCAGTGAACCAAGCACACCCTGGGCCTTCTTCAACATGAAACATGATTCCGCTGTTTCCCCCCTTCGCAATTTTGTATTCAATCGACAGCTCGAAGTATCGATATTGCTCCTTGGTGATAATATCTCCAGCCCTGGCTGCGGCACGAGTTAGAGCGCCATCGATCACTTGCCAGCCTGGATTTAAGGTCTGTTTGCGATAGTTGCGAAAACTATCAGCCGTCTTACCGTCGAACAGGGATTGCCAACCGGAAATCTCTTCGGCGCGCGTCAACTGATTGGGAACCCGTTCAGCACGCACCGTTTGTAAATAGGCAATCTCAATCAGACAAACCAACAACAACACAAAAATCCGCATGAGTACGTCCTAACAAGTTCTAGAATGATAGGTGATCAAAATTCAGGAGCAACCAACGCATGGAATCATCTGCGGTCCACCGGGATTTATGAACCTAATCGCCAAACATACAACCACCTGAGCCACATTGAGGCCTCCCACAACCCACCGATGGAGGTGGACAAACAGGCAAGTTTTTGCCGCTAATGGACGGAGCCGCCGCAACGCTCAGCAGACGATTCAGTTCGTTGTGCCCGCACTTTGGGCAGCTCGGCTTTTCTGACAAGTTGCGGACCAGCATTTCGACTTCGGCACCACACTTAGGGCACTCATATTCGTACAGTGGCATGTTCGTGAACCCAATTCTAAAATAGTTATCCTGGTAGACTCATCTAGTTCTGAAGATATGCTTTACTGGCAGACTGCCAAATTTGCTCTATTGTCGACGATAAACCCATGCAACGTCAAGCAGACACAGAAACTTCAGTCAGCCCCTGGCAGCGGTTGAGTTCCAGCGTGCTGAACACCTCGCAGGTGCGCTTGATTGATCAGATCGCCATCGACAGATATGGCATGCACCCGTTGGTATTGATGGAAAACGCAGCACTGGGCTGCGTAGATTGGATTAGGGCTCGATTTTCAGAACCAATCAAGACCGTCGTTCTGTGCGGGCCGGGAAACAATGGTGGCGATGGTCTGGCGATCACTCGACACCTAAGATGCCATGGGTGGGATTGCCAAGCATTCATACCTGGACCACTTGAAAAATTTTCCAGTGACACCAGCCATCAAGCGAACATTCTGCAATCGGGGCAGGGCAGGGGCCTGAATATTGTCGCCCCGAAGGATTGGAATGGAGTTGCTGACACCATTCAGTCTGCTCACTTGATCCTAGATGCCATGCTGGGAACCGGAGCGCGCGGTAATCCGCGCTCACCAATGGCAGAATGGATACAAGCGGCCAATAAAGCGTCCGCATTCAAGCTTGCCATCGACATCCCAACTGGTGTCAACGCCGATAGCGGCCAGTTGTCAGATCCGACATTTCAAGCGAACGCCACGTTAACCTTTGTTGCACTCAAACCCAGCATGTTAGACCAGCTCGCTGCCCAGATCTATGGCCAAATCGCAGTGCTGCCCATTGGAATCCCCGAGCAGTTCATCGAGGAACTGCTGCAATAAACACGCTTTAGCAAAACTAATTATCCGCAGGCTAACTTTTTTAGCCACTGATTTTCACGGATCAGCACGGATCGGATTGATGTTAAACTTAGAACACAAGCCGCTTGAATTCGACTTTTTCTTTCCCGAAATTGATCAGAAGTCCAACCTTAATGCCGGTTGCTTTCAGTTCGTTCAAAAGCTGAGGTTCATCCGCTGGATTGTAAGCCTTGGCTACCTTTAGCTCGACGATTACGCATCCGCTAACAAGAATATCAGCGTAGTATTCTCCGACCAGTCGATCTTTAAACTTGACACTAATCTTTGCCTCCGAATCGTTCGCAATCCCTCTAAGGTCAAGTTCCACCTTCATGGCATTCCGATAGACCTTCTCAAGAAAACCATAGCCCAAGTGATTGTAGACCTCAAAAGCCGCACCGATGATTTGTTCAGTGATTTCAGTATGCTGTAACATGGTAGTATCCTTATTGCTCCAAACTTTACATCGAAATTCAGACAAGCCCGTCCGCGTTTATCAATCCGTGCCTATCCGTGTGAATCCGTGGCTAACAGTTTTCGAACACTTACAGCAGAAAGTCAGCAGCCATTTTTTATCGCCACTGATTTTCACGGATCAGCACGGATTGCATTGCTGTGAATTCTAGAACTTAAACCGCTTCAGTTCGACTGGTTCTGCCAAAGTATTTGATCGATATCAAACCATGGCGCGTTTCTTGTGAACCCACTGCAAATGGCCGTTCAGGTGTTCGATGTAGTTCTTCACCATGTACTCAAGCGTTATTTTGCCGGCCTCGTTGTGGATACCAAACCGCTCGAAGACGCTGTCGGGCAGCTTTCTTAGAATGCGAGCGGTCAACTGTCTATTGCGGTCAAACAGATCAATCGCTTCGAACGCATCGATATCCTCGATTCCTGGCAGTTTGCTGAAGGCCGTTTCGTCGTAACCGATCAACAAGGGACGATCCATGCAGGCGATGCGTTTCATGCGATCACTGGCAATCAGATCGCTATCCATCATGTGAATCGCGATTTGGTGCAGCGACCAAGTGCCTGAAATAGGCACCGCCTGAAGCTGAGCATCACTCAGCCCAAGATAGGCTTCGCGAAGTTGCTGGCCACCAGCAACATAGACTTCGATCAAATTTCGATCCATTGTTTGAGCCTCTGTAAATTCATTTCATCATCGTGCTAGATCTGAGCTAGCCTTCCTGTAAATCAGTTGGCGGCGGCTCGTAGTTAAACTCTTGCCACTTCACGTTATTATCCATCGGTTCGATCCTTAATACCGTCTCACCGTTCTGGAAAATTCGGACGGTGCCGGTCGACTGGCTGACTACGATCGAAATGGCATTGGTGATTTGCGAAATGGCCGCCGCCGCCCAATGACGTGCGCCTAATCCTTTGGACATGGTCAAATTAGCG
>DAIRSD010000535.1:0-3220 GCA_036804625.1 Aureliella sp.
GCCAATCGATACAGTCTATTTCTACAGGGGGATTTACAGCAGTTCAGATTGGTATCCTGGGGTGGACTTCTGAGAGTCGACAAAACAAATTCCTTTCCGTGGACGGAGAACCAGTGGAATACGTTGACGTTGCACTTTAAGAGCAACGGATCGGCTGCCACGGTTCAAGGCAAGATCTGGCGGCGAGGTGAAACAGAACCCACCGAGTGGACATTGGAAGTTGTCGACCCGATTGCCAATCCTGAAGGTGCCGCCGGTCTTTACGCTCGTGTGCCACCTGGGAGCATCGTTAGCCCCCAGGAACCTGGTTCTGAAATCTTCTTTGACAATCTTGTGATCACTCCCAATCCATAAGGGCCTTTTGCATGTTCTGCTCGACACCTTTTCTTCGAAATATTGCGATCGCGCTGGCTTGTTATCCACACTTTGCCTCAGCCAACGAAGGCGATTGGCCGATGTTTGGCGGACGGCCTGACAGGAACTTCGTAAATGACCGCGAAAAAACCATACCTGGAACCTGGGATATCGAATCAGGTGACAACATCCGCTGGTCTGTAGACTTGGGCACCAAGGCGTACGGCGGTCCAACGGTAGCCGGTGGTCGAGTATTCATAGGAACGAATAATCAGAATCCGCGAGACCCCAGCATTCAGGGCGACAAAGGGGTTATGATGTGTTTTGATGAAGCAACTGGCGACTTCTTATGGCAACTGGTCTTTGACAAGCTGCCCGCTGGTCGTGTCCAGGATTGGCCCGAGGAAGGTATCTGCTCAAGTGCTACCGTAGAAGGGGATCGTCTGTATTTTGTCAGCAATCGATGCACCATCGTATGTGCCGACGTTCACGGCGATCCAACAAGCCCCGGCAAAGGCAAGATCCTTTGGCAGTACGATATGATTGGAAAGGATCAGGTTTTTCCTCACAATTTGGCGGTATGCTCACCGCTGGTCGTTGGCGACCTGCTGTATGTAGTGACAGCCAACGGAGTGGACGAAGAGCACGTGAATATTCCGTCACCAGAGGCCCCCAGCTTTCTGTGTATCAAGAAAAGTGATGGAGCGTTTGTATGGAAAAGCAATCTGCCGACCGAGAGTTTAGTGCAGTCAAAAAAACGCGGCGGTCAAGTGAGTGTTGTTGACCTGATCAATCAAGGTAAATTGGCCATGCACGGTCAGTGGTCCAATCCTACCTATGCACAGCCCGACGGTCGACCGATGGTGATTTTTCCTGGAGGCGATGGCTGGATCTATGCGTTTAGTCCAAACAGCGGTGAACTGATGTGGAAGTTCGACTGTAATCCGAAAGACGCTTTTTACGTCTTGGGACCGCGAGCGACTCGAAATGACTTTATTGGCACTCCAGTCGTCTACGAAAACAAGCTTTACATCGGCGTTGGGCAGGATCCCGAACACAAGGAGGGGGTTGGGCATTTGTGGTGTATCGACATTACCAAGGTGCCTACCAACGCGGAGAAAGATTTGTCTCCAGCAGCTAAGAAGATGGGAGACAAATGGGAGACCATCTTTGATCCAGCCGCTCCAGAGAACAAGGACTCGGGTCTGGTGTGGCATTTTGGGGGCCCTTCCAAATGGGGCGAGGACCGGGCCTATGTTTTTGGACGTTCGATGTCTACTTGCGCGGTGGCTGACGACCTACTGTACACTTCGGACCTGAACGGTTTTGTCTACTGCTTTGACGCATCAACAGGTGAAAAGTACTGGGAATTTGAAACAAACGCGTCGATTTGGGGTTCGCCATATCTCGTGGATGGGCAAGTTTTTCTGGGTACCGCTGACGGAATCATGTACGTTTTTGAACACTCCAAAGAAGAGCCGCAACCCGAGGAAATCGAAATGGGAGGCAAGGTGCGAGCTTCACCAGCTGCCGCAAACGGAACGCTGTACGTGCTGACCGAAAGCAAGACGAAACTGTTTGCCGTGCAGACCCCGCAGCCGTAACGCGTTTAACCCGTAGTGGAGTTCGCCAGACCTCCTAAAACTAAACTTCAAGAATCCTACGGGACTTTGTCAGTACTGCTTTCGCCCAACTGAGTTCCCCAGAACGCTTTTTACCGAACTTAGCTGCCTGCAATGTGCGCTTCCTTGTTTTCGCCGTCGAACATTAAGCTGGCTACTGCTTCCAGGCCCATTGTTCTGTCGATAATGATCCTGTTGCTGCATGGCATGGCATCGCCAGTTCTGGCTCATCCAGTCTCGCTCAGTTCGGCCATGGTGGATGTCCATGAGAGTCATCTGCAAGTTGAGCTTCAGATCATGCTCGAGGACTTGGTCCTGTACCATGGACTCAAGGCAGACGGACAGCAAGTCTACTCATCCGAGGACCTGTTATCCGCCTCACAAAAGCATCGCCAGTTTGTAACAGACTACTTCACCATTCGCGATGCAGAGGGGACTCGACTGGGCAGCAAGATCGAAACTGAGGCGTTTGAACAAATAGATGCAGTCGGTGTTCCGCAGTCTGATTTGATGCAGCGTTCGATCGGCTTTGAATTGCGTTTTGAACTGCCGAAGGACAAGCCAGAATACCTTACCTTTTTTCAAGAATTTGGCGGCCCCAAGTCGGCTTTGCCAGCCATCATGGATCTCTACGTTCTGCGCAATGGGCAATTCGAAGAATCGGCTCAAATTGCTTTTGGTAAGCCGCACACCGTGCGATTCGATTGGCAGAGACAGACCACGGGGCGACCTGAAACGGCTGCCGAGTTGCGCAAGCGACGGAAAGAACAGTTTCAAGAGCGGCTGGGCATATCCAGCTACAGCGGCTTGTACTCGTTCTTGTATATCAATCGATTTGAGGTACGTCATGAGATCCTAATTCCACTGCTAACGCTAAAGCAATGGCTTCCGATCGAGCATGCTGATAGCGAATTGATCAACGTGGAAGAGCAGGAGTCGCTTCGACCCGCAATAGCGAGTTTCTTCGAGCAACATGGGCGGCTGTTGGTAGAGGATCAAGAGATCCGGCCACGCGTTGAAAAAATCAGTATTTTCTGTTCTTTGGTTTTTCAGATATCAAACAATAACCGGCTGCTGCAGACGTGCATCCAGGCGCTCGCAGTCTTTCTCCCGGCGCAGCTCGGCAAACTGCTGCTCGGCTCGACATCGGCGTCGGCATCCGTCAGCGGCGCATCTCAGGTCGCGTTCGTCGCCAGCGGAGCGGCGCACGCGGACGCGTCCGTTGCCGGCGCCACGCTGGCGGC
>DAIRSD010000536.1:0-3208 GCA_036804625.1 Aureliella sp.
AATCTCGTGGCCGGCTGCGATGGAATGGCCGGTCACCTTAGTGGCCTGCGCCACTCCTGGTAGTTCCTCGGGGGGGCGCAGTTGAGTCAACTTAGCGTCCAGAAATTGCCTAGCCACCTCAGGATGATCGATGCCGCGTCGCAGGAGCAATTGTGCAACCAGAGGAGAGAGGTTGGCCCTGCGAGACAGGTCGTCAATCCGACCGTTATCAAAGGGAACGAAATTCCATTTTTTGGCTGTCATCCGGACAGTACTCCTAGCCCAAAGGGGACATGCTAGTTCTTGTGATCCAAAGATTCTAAATAGGCATGTTCCGATTAAAAATAGCGTCAAATTCTGATTTGGGAAACCGGCCAAGCGAGCCTTTGCGTTGGCCAGCACCTTCGGCTGGGCGGTAAACAAGCGATCTCACTGGGTGTTGGCAAAAAAACTTTGTTTTCAGACATTTGAGCATTGCCCTTCAGGTCAAGGCGATGTTTCAGCTAAAATGGCTGCCTTGGTTAGCCTCGCTTACCCCATGCACGATATTGAAGAAAACAATGAGCTTATACGTATTTGGTCACAAAAACCCTGACACAGACGCGATTTGTGCCTCCCTGGCCTACGCAGAGTTCCTGCGAAAGACGACTCACCCCAACGCAATTGCCGCAAGCTGCGGACCTCCGAATCAACGCACCGAATTCGCTTTACAGCAAGCCGGTTTGGCTCCACCACGTATCATCATGGATGTACGCCCCGAGGTAGGGGCATTCTGCAATCGTACGCCCGTCGTTGCCTACGATGACGAAGTATTCGCAGAAGTATACGAGCGTATGAAGCAGTATAATGTGACTGCTATGCCGGTGCTGGATCGCGATGGCAAATTGATGGGCTTGTTGACTCTGCTGGACCTAATGAAGGTCATCTTCGAAGGTGATTCCGATTCGTTGACAGCCCGGAAAGTCACCAGCTCCATTTCCAAGATCAATCACGTTCTACATGGGCAGCTCAAAAACTCTGTTAGGCCAGAAGCTATCGATGATTTGTTGGTGATCGTGGGTGCGATGAGTGCCGAAGGGTTTACTGAGCGACTGCACCAGCACCCGGCCTCGCAGTTGTTTGTGGTCAGCGGCAATCGACCCACGATCCACTTGCCCGCTTTGGAGCATGGTGTGCGAGTGCTTGTCGTCACGGGCGGATACGAACTTTCCAGTGGTCTGATGCAATTGGCCAAGCTGAATGATGTGACTGTGATAGGTTGTGCTCACGACACAGCTACCACAACAATGCGCATCAAGTCCGCGCGGCGCATCGCTTCAGCCGTACAGGCTGTCTGTTTGACCTTGTCCGCCAGTCTGCCAATCGCACAAGCTAGAACTTTGGTCGCAAGAACTCGGCAGAAGCTGTTTCCTGTTTTGGACGATCAAGGAAAGTTGTTTGGTGTGCTTTCCAAGTCCGACCTAGTCAACCCGCCTAAGCCTCAACTGGTTCTGGTCGACCACAATGAATTGTCACAGGCGGTCGATGGTGCAGAGGAGTCGGAGATCATCGAAGTGCTGGACCACCATCGATTGGGCGGCTCGTTGCGATCCGAACAACCGCTCCGATTTATCAATGAACCCGTTGGATCGACATGTACTTTGGTGGCTCGCCAGTATCGTACCGCAGGTATCGACCCAGACAAGTCACTCGCCCTTTGCATGGCTGCGGGAATCATATCCGATACACTGCATTTGCGCTCACCGACTACGACCGACGTGGATCGTCAAACGCTGGCGTGGCTAAGCAAGTTTGCGCAGATCGATCTAGCTCAGTTCAGCCGAGATTTTTTTGCTGTGGGCTCTTCGCTACGAACCCACTCGGCCAGCGGAGTCGTTCGCGAAGACTGCAAAGAATTCGAAGACCGAGGCCATCGATTCTCGATTTCACAGATCGAAGAGACCGGGTTTGAACTTTTTCTGCAGAGGCGTGGAGAGCTGTTAACGGCACTCATAGAATTGTCCCATCAGCGCCGACTGGACTTTTCCGCTTTGCTGGTTACCGACATCACTACCAACGGCAGTCTGCTGTTGGTGGCCGGGGACGGCGATCTGTTGGAGCCCATCAACTACCCCAGACTTGATGAAGGGTTGTATCAGTTAGATGGAATTGTTAGTCGCAAAAAGCAGCTACTGCCTCTAGTAACTAAACTGTTGGCTTCTGCCCCAGAAACGGTCGGAGAAAGATCGGGGCACAGAAACAGCTAATAAAGTTAAAATAACCGTTTGGGTTGACCAAGCCATTATCGTTAGCGACCCAGCCAGTCATGTTCGCTGCTTTAAGGCGCAACTGATCAACTGGCTAACCGATTGCGTCGATGATATCATGGATCGGATCAAGGTTGAAAACGAATGCCCCGATCGAATTGCGTGATTCACTGAACTTTACACTCCTAATCGAATTCAAGCAGGTATGACCGAAAAGAACTATACAAACTACCAACAGAAGGTAATCAAGCGATTTTACGAAAACAGGGACTCGATCGCCTTGCAGCGGGCCCAAGAGCTAGTTACCGAGCTTTACTTGGCAGAAGGCAAGAAACGCGACAAAGTTTGGGATTCGTTAACTAAGAATCTACAGCTTGCGGGAGTGCCCGACGATCAAATCAAGCACTTCCGAACCAAAGACAGCGCCGAACTGGTGGCCAAACTTTTGACTCAAATGCTTTAGAATGAATCGCCATCGATATCTGCTACTGTGTTCGATCCTGGCCTGTATCTTGGATGCAGGTTTGAATCGTTGTACATGCTTGGCTGCCGATAGCGTGATCCCTAGCCAAGCTCAGGGTATACACGGATACGAGGGCTTGTACCGCGACCAAGAAAAGCTGTGGTTAATAATCACCGAGGCCACGCGCGTGATTCGAATTCCTGCAATTGCAGCGACTTTGAAATCTGCTCACTGGGTTTCCAGCAACACCGATTTGAAAATCGCCGATCAGGATAACACTGAAAGAGTCGTATCCAATTTGGATCGTACTGAATCAAAGCAGTTCAAGCCAGACCTGCGCATTGAAGTCGACCATTGGCAACTGAAGCTGCCTAGACCTGATGAGCGGACTGGAACTCAGTCGGTAATTCTGCTGACCTTCGAAACGCCCGTGCTGCTGACAGGCGAGCTGACCAGTGATCAAGCGTCAGCGGACGGATCCTTTTTTCTACCCGCCTATCGAGCCATCGCGATGGGTACC
>DAIRSD010000537.1:0-3203 GCA_036804625.1 Aureliella sp.
AACCGCCCTCGACTTGATCTGCCTGCTCGCTATGACACTGATAACAGTGCTGGAGCAATACAGGGCGGATCTTACTCTCGAACAATTCTATCTGCCGAGAAGGAATACCCTGAGCATCAACGGAGTTAGCCAAAGCTAGGGCTATCGCAAAGCAGCATGCCACTACCGGAAGACTTGCTTTCACAACGCAGAATTTCCTTTAAGTAAGTCGCTACTAGAGAACCGTTGAAAATTCGATCATCAGCATAGGACTATTGTAAACAGGCACCAATCTGAACGCTACCTTTCGATAGAGTATTGCTCCAGCTTACGATACAGGGTCGCACGGCTGACACCCAGCAGCTTGGCAGCTTCGTTGATATTGTTGCTGGTGCGCGTCAGGGCCTCGCGGATCAGGCGCTCTTCCCAAAGATCCAACCTTAGTGTATCCAGACGCTCCACGCCGACATCTTGCAAGGATAGATCTCCAGGCATGATAACACTGCCTGCCGCCAGAACCACTGCGCTGTCAATCACGTTTCTCAGTTGTCGCACATTGCCAGGCCACTGGTACTTGAGCAGCCGTTCACGGGCCTCGTCGGACAAACGCAGATTTTGTCTTCCATGCTGGCTGCGAAAGTGCTCTAGAAAGTGATTGGTCAGAATCTCGATATCTTTCCCACGGTCTCTCAACGGCGGTACCACCAGTTCAAACACGCTCAATCGGTAGTACAGATCTTCGCGGAATCTTTTGTCGCGCACATAGTCACGCAAATCGCGATTGGTAGCGGCAATCACGCGCACATCAACGCTGATCTCTTTTGTGTCGCCTACTGGCATGAACGGATGACCTTCCAGGATGCGCAGTAGTTTGGCCTGGCCCTCTAAGGTCAATTCCCCCACTTCATCCAGGAACAGAGTCCCGGTGTGAGACTGTTGGAACAGCCCCACATGATCGCGATCGGCACCGGTAAAGGCTCCTTTCTTGTGACCGAATAATTGACTTTCCATCAGGTCCACCGGTAAAGCGGCACAGTTGACACATAGCAGGGGCCGATCCTTTCGAGGACTCAAACGGTGAATGGCTCGCGAGACTAGTTCCTTGCCAACTCCACTTTCGCCGCGCACCAAAGCACATCCGCTGGCCTTTGCTACGCGTGAGATCCGATCCTTCAGCCGGTTCATCTCAGGCGATTGCCCGATCAGTTCGTGAAAATCACCGGTGCGCTGGACCAATCGCTTGTGTTCAGCCGACAAGCTAGCGTGCGCACGGGTACTCTCCAAGGCGACTGCCAACATATTACCCACCGAAACGGCAAAATCGAAATGTTCCTGTTCAAATGTTCCTTGATCGCGGTATAGGTGAATGGCACCCATCACCACACTTCCGCTCAGCAGTGGAATGCAGATCGCATCAGCATATGTGGCTTGCCGTCCACTGCCTGAGACTTGATCCTTGACCCAAATACCACATCCATCTTGGCTGACTCGCTCAGTCAGTTTCTTGTGCAATCTCAATCGATCGCCCTGACCTTCAGGCAAGATCAACTGCGGCTTTAGCTCGCCGCGCTCATCGACCCACAAGAACCCCACCACCGTCGAGGAGGTTCGCTGACGCAGCACGTCCAGTCCGGTATTGGCAACTTCATCTGGCGTGGTGCAGCGCATCAGGCAGATACTCAACTGGTACAAATCGATCATGTCCTGTGAGCGCTGCCGCCCGCTCAGGACACTGATTGAATTGATGCCACTGGCCTCCACTGAAATGGGCGATTCCAAGTAAAGTGTCTGGCCACTAGGCTCGGTATCTCCATCGTCGCTAACCAGTTCGAAAAGCAATTCCGTGGACCCAACTTGAATCCGATCGCCATGATTAAGCTTGACGTCAGTAATGCGATGGCTATTGACCAGCGTCCCATTGCGACTTTCGGCATCAGCCACCATCCAGGTGCCATCTTCATAACTAATAATCGCGTGAGTTCGAGAACTCAGTGGATCAGACAACAGGATCTGACAACCGCTGCCACGTCCAATGCGCAGCGGCTGCGATGCGTCCAGTTCATAACGCTTCTCCGACGCGGTACCTCGAATAACTGTGGCCTGAGCTTTCATCGTTTACTACAAAAGGAACCTTGATGCCTAATCCATCTTGGTTTTTGCTAAATCCCTTCGTGGATTTGGGTATTTACTGGCTAATGTTGAAAAAACACGTTAGTGGCTCTATAGAGTACCAAAATTCTAATTGATCGATAGACGTTGTCTGTCCGGAAGCGGGCCCAAGAGGCAGGCCAATGCCAGGAACTGGACCGGTAGACTTAAATGGATCTTCCGTGGATACTAGGATGTACAAACAATAGCAAAGGGACTAGCTTTTCTTAAGTTTTTGAGAGCAGTTACCTTCCTAGTCGGAACGGATATTGAGGCCGCTTTTTGAATAACTCGAACCATCCGAATTATAGCAACGATGCGGAAGCTCAGTTGATGGTACGGGTGTCGCAAGACGATGCCGAAGCCTACCAACGGCTGCTGCTGATCTACCAGCCCAGGATCATGCGATTGCTGCAGCATACCGTGGGCAGTTCGCCTTTGGCGGAAGACCTGACTCAGGATGTTTTTCTGCGCGTTTGGCGAGCCCGGAGAACATATCAACCGACGGCTCGTTTCTCAACTTGGATTTTCCACATCGCTCACAACGTTGCTAGCAACGCCATACGTGACCGCAGCCGCAAGCGCGAAGTGCAAACTTGGCCGGGCGAAAGCGATTCCACTTCAGTCCGCACCGTCGATCAAGTTGCCTATGCATCGACGGGTGCAATGCCGGTTCGTAACTTTGACAAGGCCGAACGGGCTGAGCTGGTTCAAACCGCCCTTCAGGCGCTCAGTCCACGGCAACGTACGGCTTTATTGCTCTCCAAGTTCGAGGACTTAAGCTACGAAGAAATTGGCCAGGCCATGGAGATGAGCATCCCGGCTGTCAAGAGTCTACTTAGCCGAGCGAGAGTGAATCTAAGAAACCTGCTGCAGCCCTACTTTCCGGAAGAGCATTCACCCGCCCCACATTCCGATAGTGAATCGATCGAGCCATGAAGTCCGAATCCCAACCCTCTTATGACGACGAAACTCTTGTTGCCTATCTGGACGGTGAATTGTCTCGTGAAGTGGCCGATCGCATCGACGGTCAGTTGAAAATCGACGATTCCTTGCGCCAACGTCTCGCTCAGCTC
>DAIRSD010000538.1:0-3182 GCA_036804625.1 Aureliella sp.
AGGCCATCGTCTTCAGGCAGTTGGTTGATACACAGGAGAAGATCGCTCAGACGCTTGGCCGCTTTGGTCCGTTGCAATATCATGGCAGGATTCCTTCGTCCCGCCGTGAAGGAGTAATCGAGCAGTTCAAGCAAGATCCCAGCAAACACGTGATCCTGATGAGCTACGGTGCTGGAAGTGTTGGGCTGAATTTGCAGTTCTGCGAATACGTCTTCTTGTTTGACCGTTGGTGGAATCCGGCAGTAGAAGATCAAGCCATCAATCGGGCTCATCGCATCGGGGCCTCTGGAGCTGTCACCGTGACTCGTATGATTGCGACTAATACCATAGAACAGCGAATTCATGATGTCTTGGAGCAAAAGCGGGAGCTTTTCAATCAACTGTTTGCTGATGCCGGTCCGCCGCGTTCTGCTGGGCTGAGCCAAGAAGAGATTTTTGGACTGTTCAAGTTGTCGGTTCCTAAACACAAGAAGCATGCAGCCTGAATTCAAGTCATCATGCTAAAGAAGTTGATTGCTCGCGCAGTGTATTATCCCACGCTGGGGTTCAATATTCTTTTAGGGCGATGGCTGAAAGTTCGCAATTGGTGGGACCGAGTCGATACGCACTGTATCCTTGGAGCGGTGCCGCTGGGAAATGATCCGGATCGCCTAAGGGAGCTTGGCGTTACGGGCGTGATCAATATGTGCGAAGAATATGCTGGTCCATCGCAGCATTACCAGCGGCTGGGGATTGAGCAACTGTGGTTGCCTACAACCGACTTCCATCATCCATCCAAGCAGATGGTAATTCAAGGAGCCGAATTCCTTGAGCGACACAAGCAACAAGGAGGCCAGGTTTATGTCCATTGCAAGGCTGGTCGAGCGCGCAGTGCGACCATTGTGCTTTGGTGGCTGGTTCGGTTCGGAGGGCTAACGCCGCAGCAGGCACAGCAAGAACTGCAGCGCGTGCGACCTCATGTAAATCCCCTGGTCTACCAGCGTCCAGTGATCAAAGAACTTGTTAAAGAGTTCAATCTGAATAGCTAATCCGACTGCTGTTTTCTACGAAGCAATGGACATAGCGACTGGCATGACGTAATCACTGGCGCGACGAAGCTGGATATTGCTGCATCGGCCCAGTTGGAAAAGGCGCGGCTCACAGCGACTCAGGCACAGCGCAAGAAAGCTGTCTCCAGATACAAATCGAATCGGGCTGACGACACGCCGAGTGCGTTGTCCCTTGGAGTCGGTGTATTCGAGGGTGATTACCAGGTCGTCGGAAAGTCCCATAGCTTTAGAAATTAGCGTGCGGTTCATCTTGGTTTTCTCCTGTATAGAAACTGTTGTCATCGGAACGACTGAGTCGACACAAGTAGTATCGATACCCCCATGACACGTTTGGTCACAGCTTTCAAAAAACAGGCTATTTTGAACCTTTATTGCTACTTGTGACAACGAAGTCGCGAGTGATGAGTCAAATCCGGCTAATTTGATTGCTTATTCGCTTGTTGTCGGATCAAGGCCAAGCCGGTGCCGATGATTACCAATGAACCAGCCATGGTCCAGCGATCGGGGGAGTCGCCGAAGAACCACATGCCAGCTAACATGGCCCATAAAATCTGAGTGTAGTGAAATGGGGCGGCGGTGGCTGCTGGCGCGTAGCGGAATCCCAGGCAGGTCAGCAACAGGCCAGCAGCGTAAAGCGCACCACCCAAAGTCAAAAACGCACTATCGATCAGCGTAGGCATGCGACCATGGGTCAGAGCTGGCAGGAAGGTTGCCAGCGAAATGGCCAGCGCCGGAAAAAGAGCTAAGGAAAGCGGCGTTTCCTGATCTCCCATGAGTCGAACCGAAGCGTTGCGAATGGAGCCGAACAAAGCGGTGACCAACACGGCCAGCACTGGTGGGCTAAAGCCATAGATGTCAGGCCGCATGGCGATCACTACCCCGACAAAACCCAAGGCAATCAAACACCATTGAATTGGCCGCACCTTCTCGCGAACAAACCATGCTGACAGTAAAGCGGTCAAAAAGGGTGTTAGGAAAATCACCGCGTAGACGTTGGCCATGGGCATTTTAGAAAATGCGTAAAAATTGAGAGCCTGGGTAGGGGCCGAAACCAATCCGCGTAGCAGATGCAATCGCCGGTGCACGGTCCCAAGGGTCGCTTGCAAGCCACCGAGAGAACGCGAGCATATCAAAAGCAAAACAATCGCAGTCAATGCGTATTGGCAAGAAATTTGCGGAGCGCTGTAGTCGAACTGCCGCATATACTTGGCAATCACGTCACCAGCAGAGAAAAACAGATAGCCGATGGCTGCACACGCTATGCCGTGAAACGGTGAGCTATTACTGGAGGTCAAGGACAATCCCCTTCACGATTCACGAAGCCCTGCTTGCCACGTCGCCCTGAGTCGTACGGCTCACGAATTGGATTCACCCAATGATATCACAGTCCAGGCCGTAAGTCTTAAAGTTTTATCAAATTCGACGTCACCAGATATCAGGCCCAAAGACAACTCCCTGGATTTGAGCCCGACGTTTCGTTTCCTTGTTTCCTTTTGTAAACACCAAACGAAGGATCTTAGTTGCGATTGGTGGATGTCTAGGGAGGCACCTATTCCCACTGAAAGCCCGACCTAGAATGGCTAACTCTCTGAGTCCCCAATCAGCAAGGAATAGTGTCGATTTTATTCGAAGATTACAAGTTTTGTGCGAGTCTGCGCCTTCCGTAATGGCTAGTTACTGTGACCACATAGTTAATGTGTTTTGGTAGAAGAGCCTGTCGCGCCAGACTCATGGACTTCGTATTCTTTGACCGTAGCATTCGGAGTGTTTTCATCTGTATTGCGAAAGGCTTCAACAGTTTCAGTTAGCAGGAAGACCTCGACCCGAGCGTTGGAATCTTGGGCATTGGATTTTGAATAGAGTGGTTCATGGCGACCAGCAACACTGATGCGCATGCGCTCTTCTTCGATCCCGAGTTCTCTCAAATGCCTAAGGACGGCTCGACTGCGACGATAGCTCAAATCAAACATCTGGTCCTCATCAGCTACGGATGCCATGGAGGTTGAGGTATGTCCGCGTATATCGATCTTGTGAGGTAATCCTATAATCTGTGGAAGCAAGAGCCGCAACATCTCCTTGCCATCTTCATCCAAGTCCAAACTGCCTTCGGAGAATGAGATGTTAGCTCCAGCA
>DAIRSD010000539.1:0-3177 GCA_036804625.1 Aureliella sp.
GGTCAAGTTATCTTGGATCTGGACTACGAAAATGATGTGGCTGCTGATGTGGACATGAATGTTGTGATGACCGGCCAAGGAAGGTTTGTCGAAATTCAGGGAACGGGCGAAGAGGCCACGTTTGATGATCAAGACCTCCGCGCAGTGATTGGATTGGCAAAGTCGGGGATCGAACAATTGACCGACATCCAGCGACAGACGCTGGGTGCGCAGTGGCCGTTGAAAAACTGTAGTTGAACTTTTTAGGAAGCGATGCGATGTTGGGCAAAGAAGAGTATGTAGAGCAGGCATATTTCTTTCGCGTCATGATCGAACGCTTCGGAACAGGACTTCCTTTGCAAGAATTGATGGAACAGACTAAATTTGAATTGCTGGCGACAGCTAAGTTGCCAATGGCAATCGATGTCTTGCTGGCTGAACTGAAACATCGCGGAAAAATGCACTATGGAATGGAGCTTCTACAGCACTATTTTGTTCCGTTCCAAACGTTTCTAGTGGCAGAAGCGGAGCATGATCGCGGACGGTTTGACTACAAGACCGGTCTGCAAATTTTGGCTGCCGAAGCCCAGTATCGTAGTGACGAAAAGCTGAGTTCCCAAGGGTTGTTCTTTTTTCAGTTTGAAGCGATTTCTCGCAATCGGCTGAATTACGATCGCGGCTTGCTGGCGATGTCTTCAGATCCAGTCTATTCTTCCCAATGGAGCCAGTGGATACTTCATGTTCGAAAGCAACTTGGTTTGTTAGATCTGGCCGACATGATCTACGCTCGCAGCCAGTTCGCACAGACGAAAAAGGCTTTGCAGCCTGAGACTACTGCGGAAAACGAAGATCCAATTCTGTTTGGTTCCAATGAAGGCAAGATCGCATGGGCCAATCGGCGCAAAGATCCTCTGTTTCTTTTTGCAGCCATGCAGCGTCACCTTGGGTATCCTGAAGTACCAAAATTTCAGCCGGTAGATACACTGCCGTCTTTGGTCCCTCAGTTGCAGCGTCATTTGGAACGACTCGAATCACGAGTCAAATTGCTCGAAGACGAACAGCGAAGCGGAATCGATATCACCAAATTCTATGGTGATAGCCAATCAAGCAAGCCGCTGGATCTTTCTGATCCATAATTAGTGTTTGTGATCTTTGGCTTTTAGTTCCTTGCCGCCTAGCGCGTCGACTTTTAGAATCACTTTATTTTCGGAATCTGGCTGGACTTCGATGGTCAGGCCTGAAGTCTTGTAATTTCCGTGCTTAGGGTCAACCACTCCAAATGCGCTACCCGCCTGGGCGATATCTTCGGTTACGACCATTTGAACGATCACACAATCGTGAATTCCTTGGACGGCTCCGTCACTGTTGCTATAAGTTGTCAAATAAAATGACCCGTCGGGCTCGATGGAGCCACGTGAGTTGATACCCAGTTCGCGAGATCGTGCTTCGACGGTTCCCATACGCACTGCGGCCCCACTGGGGAACTGAACCTGGCCATGCACTGGGTAGGTAGCGGGTTGGTTATTGCAACCCAAGAGTAAGCCGACAACAAGAATCGCCCTACATCGAAGAGCTATGAAGTCAGTCATCGCTGGACGCCCTCTGGCCGTCGCGACGGTTACAGAGATATCCAAGAATCTCGGTGTCCATCGAGGTTGCAAAGGCCTGAACACTTCCGTCGGCCAGAGCAAATGTACATACGCCTGGGTGCCAACTTCCCCAGGAGGTGAGACCATTGAGTTGATCGCGCAGGTTCGTTACGATTGGCACAGTGGGACCACCAACACGCGCCGCGTTAAATACGTGATCTCCGTTAAAAATAAACGCATCAATGCCTGCCGCACCCAACTGTCCCATCGGCACGTGCATCTCGCCGGTCAAGATCGTGTTACTTAATCCGTCCACAATGTCTGCAGCTTTGACTCGATAGATCCAGTCAACGGGAATAGAACTGCGGCAATTGGCCCTGCTGCTAATAATGACGCCCGTACCATTGCCTCCATAATAAAAATCTGTAGGCAAACCAACCGAACCTGGCGTCAGATCGCCATGATTGCCACCATAGTCGCCTAGTGCACCGTTGGCCTGAGCGCTATCACTAGACGACACTGGTACTCGGCACCCACACGGAAGAGTGATCCAGACCGTAGTAGCGCCGGTCACAAGGCCGCTGCCGACTGCTCCAGCCGCGCGACGAGTTGGGCAGGAGTAGATCGCAGGTGCGTGGCTGCGAACAGGTTCTGGGTGACTGGCATAGGGCAAGGCGTAGTCCCACTGAGCTTCCGCAGATGCATGTTCAAGAAACGGCATGATTCGCACCAACCAGGTAGTTTCATTACCACCGCAATTATTCACATCGGTATCTCCGGGCCGCGGCTGGTAGCGCGCTGGTGGAAAAGCACCACGAGCGTCATGAAACATAACTGCGGCTAAAGCAATCTGTCGCAAGTTGTTCCGACAGTGAGCCGATCTGGCTGCCTCCCTAGCCGATTGCACAGCAGGCAGCAACAGGCCGACTAGCATCCCGATGATGGCAATGACCACCAGCAACTCAACTAGCGTGAATGCGTTTCTACTGGATCTGTATGGCAAGTACTTCATTGCTGTTCAAGCGGGAAGAAAACCTCGGTTCCGCACAGCAGACATTGTATCATGTCCGTCAAGTCACTTGCAATAACCGCTATAACAGGCAAAATCGCACATCTACAGCCTTTGCAGATAAGCTATTGAATCGGCCAATTCAGCGATCGGTCGACCAGTCTCCAAACGCTGAACGATATACCACCCGTCAAACCTACGTTCCATCAAGACGCCAAGTATCTCTGCGAATTCTGCCGATCCCTGACCGGCCGATACTTCCAACCCACGCCTGTGTCCCACCGACTGGACCGCGTCGCGTGCCGCCACCGATTTGCCCAAATTAGCACAGCACCGAATGTCACCTGACTGATAGTTATTTTCTAGAATCAGGTTAGCTGGATTAAAATGAATTCCGATGTTCCCGTTCTGTAAATCGCTCAGCAGCGCGGCCAAGCGCTCGCAAGGTTCGCTGCCGGTCTCGCAAGCCAAGGCGGCTCCTACCTTGTCCCCAAACTCCGACAGTTCGCTTAGACTGGCTCGCAACTGCTGATACGCAGGATCATCAGACTTTTCAGTAACGAAACCAGCCGATTTGATCACTACAGATGCGCCAAGACT
>DAIRSD010000540.1:0-3176 GCA_036804625.1 Aureliella sp.
TCATCCATGATTGTTTCCTCTTAAGTTGTTTGGGCTCCTGCTGCAACGCTAGCGCTGGGCGCGCCATCGGCACCCAGGGCGACGAAGCTGATTTCGCCGAGTGAAGATTTGCGAACCACATTGAGCGGTCCGTCATACTGCTGACCGTTGACCATCACCTTCTGACTCTCCTTAACGAATTCGAACTCTTCTACACTGGCTCCCACTGAAGCCTGCCAGGGGAAGCCGTTCTTGGAACTAGCTACAATTTCACGGGCCGCCGCCGTATCTCGCGACACGACGCCGGTAGCCACAAGCTGACCGGCCTCCACGCGGATCGAGTCGGTGTGCCCAACACCGGACATGGGATCGTGACCAAAACGAATGGGCCTGGCCTGCGAGGGAATGCCCAGGCCCGCCAGGTCGATAATCACCGGATAGCGCCAGCCGGACAGTCGCATGGGAGTGCCCGTGTAGGCCACCATCCGAAATCGAGGCAGAGCGCCGGGCGATGAATCGTCTGCGGCAGCCTCCAGATCCAGTAGTCCGCTGGCGGTGAATTGAAGGCTCGTTGGTAACTGCTCTCGCTCAGACCGAGCTGGCGGCTGCGTCAGTTTCTGCATCGTCCGTGTCCTCCGATGGTTCCATGGGTGAAGGTTGAACCTGGAATATTCCAAGCTCTTTCATGAGTGCGATTTCCTTGGCTCGCTGCCTGAGCTGCGTTTCCCAGTCCTGGCCTCGACGCGCGAATTCGTCGGCCAGAGTGGTCGAGTGGCTGGCCAGTCGCGTGGCCTGAGCCGAGCTTTCCTTAGCTGGATCAATGTGGTCGTGAGAATCAAAAAACCACTGATGCTCCCACAGTGAAAAAGGAGCTAGTCCGGTGGGCAAGAAGCCTGGAATAAGTGCGGCCTCATCCAGCCAGGCGGCTAGGATTCGATCTAAGACCACACAAGCAATATGCGACTGCTCGACGCGAATGCTCTTGTAGTAGGTCTGGTGATCCAGACGACCTGACGCATAATTAAATCCAGAGGAATCGCCTAGTGCGATATTCAGTGGGACGCTCAGACAACGAGCGATTTCACGCAGGATGGCACGAACGAACATTTCGTGCGTGGCCACCGGCTGCTGAGCCTCCATCTGGCTCATCTTCCAGCCACCGGGCATGGTCAGTAGAGCGCGCTTCTCCAGTTCGATAGGCTCGAACGGCTCAGCCGAATCGGCCTCTCCACCGGCTGGCGCATCGGTATACAGAATGCCAGCGAAGTCTGCCGCAGTTTCAGCAGCAGCCAGTACGGCCAGCGTAAATCGCCTCAGTTGTGCAAACAGCGGTAGCGCTGGCATGATGTCGGGGATGCCACGCGCCTGACCGGGACGGTCCACTCGGTACCAGTGCAGCACCGAAGAAGCAGGGATGCGATCGTAGTCCTGTGACTGGCTCCAGCGGGATTCGCCAGGATGACCACGCAGCACGTGATAGAAAACCGGATTGCCGGCAGAGTCATACTCGATACCGTCTACCGTCTGACCTGCCAGTAGGTCAAGCTCTGGAGTGGCTACCTGCTCAGCTTCGATCAGCCGGAGGTCGAGCTGCACTTCAGTTGGCAGCTTGGGGTTATTGATGAGAATTGCAAAAGCCTCGCCGTCCGTGGCGCGGGCCATGCGCATGGTGCGGAGTTTTTCTGGCAGCCCAACCGCTTTGGACCAAGTCATGAAGGCTTGTTCGATCTTTCGATTGGCCTGGGCGTCGTCGGTAAGTAATTGCAGCCGTGGTCCAGTTCCAATGACGTCGTTGGCCAGCGTCAGCACGATGCCTCGCGCGTAGCTATTGTTGGCGACCTCATAGCGTGCGCGATTGCGGAGAATCCTGCGAATCGCGGGACTGCCGGCGCTGTTGGCCGATAGTCCGTCAGCAGCAGCCCAATGTCGACGGTTGTCTTCATTGGTCACCGCCGCGTCGTAGCGGGCACGCAGCCAGCAGCGATTGCCAAGGCGCTGACGATTTCGCAACGCCATCCAACTGGAGAACCACTTCAGCATGGTCAGTCAGCTCCCGGCGGTACGAGTTTATTGAGAATCAGACCACGACGCTTGGATTTGGCTGCATCTTTGGCTGCCAGGTAACGGTCGGCCGCGATTTGGTCGGTGAGCTTGTGCTGCTCGACACTACCAGCATCGCCTGCCGCCTTGGCAGGGCCTGTTGCGTTTTGGCGAATGGTGTCGTCGAGCTGTTCAGCCATCGGTTGCTCCAGATCTGCGGGCGAAATGCCCGTCTATCTGAAGACCTACCCGGTAGGTTGCCGCGGTGACGAAAGAAAGTGTGAAATCGCTAAAAATTGTGAAACACTCAGCAACCTAATGCTTTGGCCAGTCACATAGTCCTCAATTAGCGTTGTATTCTATTTGTAGTTGATTGCCTTCAACGCAATCAAACACAACTCGAGAACGCCAAGCAGTGCGCTGGGAGGAAATCATCGAGACGTTTGTCCTGACTGCGACTCAAACCCTGGAGTTATTTAGTGGCATGTCGCGACGTGGCTTAATCGCTTGGGTTCGTTGTGGACTCTATCTACCTAACTCGGGCACTTAACCGCTATAAATATTATTTGCTAACGGAGTGTCCATGCGACTGCTGCCACTCTCTCAGCAATCGAACATCATTTTCGGATAACCTGTCAAGTTCTAGTTTGTATACGTTGCCTGAATCTTTTTGGAGCAATATTTCTTTCGCATTCGCGGAAACGAATCGAGCTTTTACAACGCGGCCTTGTCTGTCGGTCCATAGACGTTCTGTAGAATCAATTGACTCGGGACTATCAAGCTCTAACTCCTCGTATTGACTTTGGGCTTGCGATGTAGGATTAGACCGCAGTAGTAGCGTGAATATGTGTAGCATCGCAAACAATGAGATGATTACAGCAAGAACCACCATACGCATATTCATGCTTGTCGCTTGTCTAACAGATTTTTCTTCAATCTGCTTTACCACTGAGTCTACGTGTGATTTGCAATTCAATACTGTGTTATCAGATAGATGGTTGACACGTTGTTCAAACTCACTTCGAATTTGATCTCTTGCCTTAGCTTCGATCTGAATTTTTGCGGTAATTTCGTCTAATCTTGTGCGGTTTGCTTCAGTGCCACTTTGTATCGATCTCCTGGAGTCCGCAAATTCATGGAGGCATTGATCAACGGTT
>DAIRSD010000541.1:0-3174 GCA_036804625.1 Aureliella sp.
CGCATGATCATCGCTTTGACTGCTTGGTCGCTCCATGTTCTTTGCTGAAGCAAGTCGCAATAGTGGCAATTTTGGCTTCTGACATAGACCAAAATGGGTTTACCTGTGGTCTTGGCTAGCCGAGCCGCTTCGGAAGCGCTGCGAAGCCACTGGACCTCTTTTGTTGTCCCGGCTGGCTGCTGGTTGGTTTCAGAGTGTTGCTGGGCTGGAAGTCCGCTGCATGCAACGATCAAAAAGAACACTACAAAAGGTCTGATGGCTCGTTGCATGATTAGTTTCCTATTGGATGTTTGTATACTTTGAATCGATACGATCCCGGCCTGTTGCTTAAGCTGCGTCTCGATGTGGCGTGACGTTAGATGTCCGAGTTTCGACCTGAATCAACGTTCCATCTTTCAACTCGTAGACACAGTCCGCCAGTTCAAGCAGTTTTTCTCGGTGGGTGATGATAATCATGGTGCGCCTGCCGCGATGAGCAGCCAAGGATTGCCTGATCATTTGTTCGCTGTGCATATCGATTTGGCTGGTTGATTCGTCGAGAATCAAGATCTCTGGATTGCATAGCAACGCGCGGGCCAGCGCGATACGTTGTCGCTGGCCACCGCTGAGTCGCTGGCCATTGGCTCCCACCACGGTTTGATATCGTTGCTCAAGAACTGATTCAATGAATTCGCTGGCCTGTGCCTGCCCAGCGGCCTCATGCAACTGTTGCTCGCTGGCCCCCGGATTTCCGTAGCGAATGTTGTAGGCAACTGTCTGATTGAACAGTTCAGTTTGTTGATTCACTAGCGCGATCTTGGAACGCAAATCAGACACCTTCATCTTACGAAAGTCAACTGAGTCCAACATCAGGCAGCCGTTTTGTGGATCGTAGAATCGGCAAAGCAGGTTGATCAGTGTTGACTTTCCACTTCCGTTGTGCCCCAAAATAGCGATCGTAGATCCGAACGGAATGTCCAAATTCACCTGACGCAGGACGGGTGTGTCCGCCGAGTAGCCAAAATCGACTCCTCGCAGCGATAGTGTCTGATGCTGTTTTGGAGCGGGCACAGGATTGGGCGGATCGCTGATGGCAGTGGGCTGATCGAGTATTTCATAGATGGATTCTGCTGCAACGATCCCAGAGTAGATCTGCCAGTAGACGGCTGAAAGTCGTCGCAACGGGTCACTGGCACCAATCAACATGCCAAAAAAGACCAGCAACTGGGAAACGTTCAGAGGATTCTCGCAGATCGTGATTCCTAAAAGCTGGGTCTCTTGATTGAGTACCAGATAGGCTCCTGATACGATGGTCACGCCCAGCATTCCCACGCCAAGGAACTCGATGACTGGCTTGGTCATCGAAGCAAGCAGGATGCAGCTCAGCCGGTACTTGCGAGTCATCCAAGTGGAGTTGGCAAATCTGGCCTGTTCAACCTCTTCTGCGCGATAAGCCTGAATCGTTTGTACATTTCCCAGGGACTCTACCATGACTTGATGGTAGTCGGTCACGCGAGCCAGCATGCGCCGTGTGTGCTTGCGAATGCTGACGGTAATGGCGTACAGCATCCAGCCCAACAAAGGAGCGACTATCAAAGACAGCAGTAGTAGCCGGGGGCAAATGTACGCAGCGCCGATCAAGCAGGCAATCAATTTCAGCGGCTCACGTATGGCGGCTCCAAAGGTAGCCGTAAGTCCCGCGCACAACATGTCAGTGGTGTGGGTGATGTGCGACTGAAATGTACTAACTCCATGGCGCTGAAAAGCTGCTCGGTCTAGATACAGTGCCTTTGCAAACAGATCCTGTCGTGTCTGCCGAGTCAAGTCCACGGCCGCTCGACCCACCAAATAGTCGTTGGCAATCATAAACCCATGCTTGACCAGAGTGGAAATCATCAGCACTCCAACGATCATCACGACCGTATGAAATGGACTTTCCGGCACCCAGCTTTTTACCCAGGGTAGTGCTTTTTGATAGCCCAGCAACTTTTGGATGTCGATTTCTTGCTGCGTCTGCAAAGCCTGTAACCGATTCGAAATAGGAGCCAATTGAGCGCCAGAGACGTTCAATTGTTGTCTTTCTAAATCTCTAATTTGTTTTTGTGAATCAGCCAATCTTTGCTGCTGATCCAAATTTTGTTCGTCCATCCATGTGTGGACCGACTTTCCTCCAATGGTAACTTCTAAAATCGGATAGAATGCACCGATGTTAGCTCCCCACAACGTGGCTATGATGACAGAGAAGACGGTAGCTAGAAGCAGTGACTTCCAATAAGCCTTTGCTTCTTTGATCGAGCGAATGAAATTCTTCATGATTAGATCTGCAAGTAGGCAACCTGGGTTGCCGCATGGGTCGAGTTGTGCGCGAGAATCTCGATGGTTGGTTCCAAAGCTGTGCGGATCGAGGCTTTAGAGCTGCCAAGTACTCGGCTAGTTCCCTGAAGTTTCCTAGGTGATCTTCACCGAGTTATCTCAATTGGATTAACCTACGGAGTTTCCTTAGGGTTGCGTCGGGATTGTGACGAAACCCATGGGCTGCGTCCAGGGCAATAGAACCTGGCAAAAGTAATGCTATCTTGACGCAAATGGTTGTTGATGATTTAACTATTTCGCCACGAATTGCTTGCAATGTTCATTGGGCAGGCCACAGAAGGATGTGTTTCCAAGCACTCTAAATTTGACTGACACCTTATTCGTTTCCACCTAAATGCAGTTGTTGAAAGCACACTCACGATGAGCATCTATTTTGAACGCGGCGATCGCGACAGCATTCTGGTTGAGCAAGATTTTCGAGAGGCACTTGGCGCAGCCTTTCAAGCAGTCGGCAATCCACAACGCGTTCTTGCACTGCCGCCAGACCATACGCGGAGCGATTCCCGAGCAGGTCATTTGACTGGACTGGCATATCAAATGCTTGGCGACCGGTTAGTTGACGTCATGCCAGCTTTGGGAACGCACGAAGCGATGTCGGAGAGCGAACTACGATACATGTTTGGGGACCTGCCCAACCATCTGATTCGCGTCCATGACTGGCAACGAGATGTCATCACTTTGGGGCAGGTCGATGCAGAGTTGGTTTCGACTGTGACCGAGGGAATTTATGCTCGACCCTGGTCAGCTCAGGGCAATCGGTTGCTGATAGAGGGTGGACACGATTTGATTCTATCGCTGGGACAAGTGGTTCCACACGAGGTC
>DAIRSD010000542.1:0-3173 GCA_036804625.1 Aureliella sp.
GGTGCTGCAAAGCGATTTGGTTACGGTCACGATCACGATTGATGCCCCGTTGCCATCGACGCACCAAAATCTGTCCAATAACTTGGACGTAAATGCGGACGGGCGTGTTACGGCAATCGATGCCTTGCTGATCATCAATCTTTTGAATTCGATACCATCACCGATTCGCGTAGAATCATTGGGGGCTGGCCCACCCTATTTCGATGTAAACGGTGATTACCGTGTTACGGCCTTGGATGCCTTATTAGTCATCAACGAATTGAATCGCCGAAGCAGCGGCGGAGGCTCTGGAGAAGGTGAGGCTGAAGATCGGCAGGTAGCCGCCATCCAGGGATCGTCCATGATTGATGTTCATCGGGAGTTGATAAATCAAAAGCACGATTTGCAGCCAGTCCCTAGCCCACCTGAACCAGAAGAGCTAATATCTGGATCACAAACTGTTGGCTACTCAACGTTGGTGCCGGCATCAGGTGCGGACATAGGCTGGATCGTTGATCGTTCCAGACGGGTTCAACGCAATCAAATCGAAGACGTTGCCTTGATTGCGGTTTTGGATCAGGATCTGAGCGATGAACTACTTGACAGGTGAACGATGCTGAGAGCGTCCGCTCTCAGCGGCAGAGACCGGCAGACAACCCGAATCTAAGATCAATGTTTGGAAGTTAAATTTAATTATCACTGGATTTTCCACGAGACTGTTTTGAGTGCTGAACGGAAAGCTGTTTCCTATGGTTCAACCATTAGCTTATATTCGCAAACCGAAGAACAAGTTCTATCTCCGCCAGCGCTGTCGCCGCGTACTACTTGAGTCTCTAGAGAGTCGACAGCTATTGACCGCCGATTTAATAACTCATGATGTCGGTTGGTCAAATACAGAACATGCCTTAGTGTCAGCGATCGGGCAAGTTTCGGTGCCGAGCAGCAATCCCGAACTTGCGGCCATGTTCACAAGTATGCCGGAAGCGATCCAGGCGGAAGGAGAAGCGAGCTTAACGGCGCTGGATGAGTACGTCTCAATGCCTGACGCTAGTTACAACTTTGAAATCCTGAATATCGAGTCACCTCTCGGGCAGGGCTACACTCACTATGATGTGCGGATGACAAGCCAAACATGGCGAAGTGCCGCAGAGGTAGTGTGGAATCGATGGCAGCACCGACTATCAATCATTATTCCTAATGTGGTCTCCAGCAGCACATCGCTTTTGATTGTCGACGGAGGTGATCACGGTTTGACAGGTGGAGCCGGTGATGGATTTTTGCAATCCGAATTGTCACAGGCAGCTTCTCTTGCTGTTTCTACAGGTACAGTGGTGTCTAGGCTTTCCAACGTACCCTATCAGCCGCTCCAGTTTGCCGGCGATTCAGTGGTCGGGCGAGCTGAAGACGGACTGATCGCCAAGTCGTATCGAGAATTTCTGGACGGTGGTGACGATTTCTGGCCTGCCTTACTACCGATGGTTAAGAGCGCTGTCAAGGCAATGGATACTGTTCAAGCCGTAGCGATGAGTCAGCAGTCAAGGATAGTAAGCGATTTCGTCGTGACAGGAGCTTCCAAGCGTGGCTGGACCACTTGGCTGACAGCCGCCGTGGATGACCGCGTTAAAGCCATTGCTCCGATGGTGATCAACGTTCTGAATATGCAAGTGCAGATGGATCATCATCGGCAGGCTTATGAAGGTGTGACGCAGTCGATTGTTGGGGGTTATTCAAGCGCTGTGCGTGACTATGTCGAGCAAGGTATTTTCGATCGCTGGGCCGATCCGCGTGGGCAGGAGCTACTGCGTATCGTCGATCCATATCAATACCGAAGTCGTTTGACGATGCCAAAATTCATGATCAATGGCACCGGCGACCAATTCTTTGTTCCTGATTCTGACCAGTTCTTCTACGACGATTTGCCTGGAGTCAAGCACATTCGGTATATACCGAACGTAGGACATGGGTTAAGTTCTGAAGCGTCCGTTTCGCTTGAACAATTCTATCGAACGATCGTTTCTGATGCACAGTTACCTAATCTGAATTGGACAGTTGAGCCAGATGGCTCGATTACGGTTGATAGCCCAACCGAGCCTACTGCAGTTCTCTTGTGGCAAGCGTCCAATGCCATGAATCGAGACTTTCGCCAGGGTACTCCAGGTGTTACTTGGACCAGTTCGCCACTGACAGCCGTTTCACCCGGCCGATATGTTGCACAGGTGCCAAGTCCACCCACTGGAGCCAGCGCCTTTATGGTCGAATTGACCTACGATGTAGGCGGTCAGTCAATGAAGTTCACGACCGAAGTCGTAGTGCGAGAAGCCGCCACCCCTACATTTACCCCGCTAAGCTTCTTGCCAGGTACTAGTGTCCAGCCCTTTAGCGCAGCTCAGGCGATATCATCGGATGGTTCCACTGTCGTGGGGAGGAGCAAGACAAATCCTGAAGCATTTCGATGGACTCAAGCTACCGGAATGGTCGGGATCGGATTTCCATCCGGCGCAAATCGCAGTGTGGCGTACGGTACCTCTGCTGACGGAACCGTTGTCGTTGGTGAATCCGCGCTGGGAGCGTTTCGATGGACAACTCAAACAGGTTTTCAGAATTTAGGAAATTTGCCTGGAGGAACTTTAGGTCGGGCAACATCAGTTTCTGGTGACGGGTCGGTCGTGGTGGGGTGGTCATCACCTGGTGGTGCGTTTCGCTGGATAGAGGCAACCGGTCTACAGAGTCTCGGGTTTCTGCCAGGTGGAAATCTTAGTCGTGCAAACGCAATTTCGCACGATGGGGCTGTGATCGTTGGATACAGCACGACTTCATTAGGGGAGGAAGCGTTTCGCTGGACGCAAAGCGGCGGAATGGTTGGACTGGGTACTTTGCCTGGATCAAGCGTAAGTCGCGCCGAAGGCGTATCCAGTGATGGCTCAGTAATTGTTGGTTCTAGTCTTGTAGGTAACTCCAACGTCGCGTTTCGCTGGACACAAGCTAGTGGAATGGTTAGCTTGGGATTCCCTGTTGGAAGTTTGGGAAGCAGTGCCAAAGCCACTTCAGCAGACGGAACTGTAGTAGTGGGAACCGTCCACTACTCTGATGGAGACAAGGCTTTCTATTGGACAGAACGTACCGGGATGGTCATTTTGGCAGAATATCTGTTGGCCCAAAACGTATCTGAATTCTCGCAATGGAGTCTTCGTAGC
>DAIRSD010000543.1:0-3172 GCA_036804625.1 Aureliella sp.
GCTGAGCACCTTCAGGCTGATCGGTTGCTGCTGGAGCATCTCCATTGGCCGGTGAAGCGGTCGAGTCTGCCGTCGGGGGAGAGGCCGAAGCCGCCGGTTCAGTGGGTGAATCTGTTGCTGGCGCACCGCCATCCGCCGCCTCGACGGTTTCACTTACTTCAGTTTCTCCATCTACCTTATTCAGTGCCAATCGGTCGATGTTGACCGGATAACAGAGGTAGACAATTCCATATATTTCCAATTTGAGCTCTTTGGCAGAGCGAATGGAACCTTGACCGCCAGGAGTCCAGCCAGAGCCTCCTCCGCTCATTCCGGTGTTCATCGGTGAGTCCATTGCAGTGCTCTCTTCGCCCCGGCCGGACATTGAGCCGCCGCTTATACTCATTCCGCTGAAACCACTGCTGGAACTACCTGTCGACGATGCTGGATTGGTATCGCCTATTCGAACTTGGCGAACTTCCAGCATCATGCCTTCATTGCCACAGTTTGCCAAGAAGACTGGAATTCGAAGCGGATCAACGCTCAGTCGCATTCTAACTGGTACTCGCTTGGCGACGGCAAAATAGGCATCTTCTGGCTCAGGTTCCGGGCTTGAAACCTTGCTGCGAAGGTCTTCGCCTGAGATTGGTGTGAAGTCACGGTCCACGTATCGCCGATTGGCAGGATCTCGAGCCGGCGGACCACCACCTTCGACGCTTGGATCTCCACCAGACATGCCGCCCGTCGCGTCACCATAACCTCCACTACCTTCGGAATCGAGCATGCCGCTGCCCATGCCGCCCGATCCCATCCCGTCACCCATGCCTCCATCGCCCATACCTCCATCGCCCATACCTCCACCGTCCATTCCACCTTCCATCGTGCCAGAATTCGTATTTTGAATCATGACGATGTCGCCAGCGTTGCCCATCGCTGACTTTCCGATACGTATGAATTCGATCTCCTTAATGGAAGCTTGAACGTTAGCTGCTGCCGGGCGACCGGTCTTGGGTACGATGTTGGTGCGAGCGATGATGTTCAGGAGACTCTCCAGAATCCAGATGTTCTCCTGAGTGTACAGGATTTCATACATGGTAGGCTTGGCACTGGCTGGCCACATGCGGATCGAATTCAACAATTCTGTTTGACTTGCTAGCGGCCACCGTACGATGTCTTTTGAAGCACTGGTGGTACTCGTACTATCACTGAACGCAGCTCCGTCTTCCGTACCTCTGCTGCCGAAGCTCATGCCGGTTCCGCTTGAGGCGGTTCCTGCAGAGTTCCCTTGAGCCTGGCCCCACTGAACTCCAATCAATTCTGCCAGCGTGGGCATCTGACGATCGAAGTGATTTCGGAAACTATCTTTTTCAAATTCGGACAACTCCCTCGGCTCTGCTGGGAAAGTCAGCTTCGTTTCGACAGGATAGTATTTCTCCATCTTCTCAACCAAACGAGGCAACCCCAGGTCGGGCCACTTCAAATACTGAGACAGACGTTGATATTGCTCCTCCCAAGCTTTCTGCACATCCTCCGACATCGACTGGATGATGCGATTCATCTCCTCCTGGGAGCTTTCGTTGGGGTGCGAACTTGCAACGCCGCTCACCTGTTCCAAGGCCGAGTATTTACCTTTGATGGCAGTCTCCTGGGCCGAGTACAGCTTCTGCAGTTGAGACTGAGCCATATACCAGGCAAGTGTGCCCAGCAAAATGGACATGCCAATGATGATCCAGAATCGATGTTTGGCAGCCTGCGACAAAATTTCTTTGATTTGGTTCATACGTGCAACAAATCGCTGTTCAAAAAAGCTGTTGACGAAAAAGTAAATCGTTTAGTCAAAAAACGGCAATTTCCCCTGATGGATTTTGCAGATCGAATTGACATTTACAGGCTGGAAGCCTATTCACACATATGTAAGATTGAAGCCTAAACCCCTTATTATTGCTCCGTCGCAGCCAAGTCATCGCCGCCCTCTTCAGCCTTAGCCGCCTCCTGAGCAGCAGCCTCTTCGGCCGCCTTGCGACGCGCTTCCAGCCGCGCGGACAGGGGCTGCTCGCGCCATACAAACTGCAGTTGAAACTCGTACTTGGGTGCCTCGAACCACTGCGGATTGTTGGGATCTTGTTTCTTTAGGTCAACATTTCCGCTCATCCCTTCGCCTGCGCCGCGATCACTACCCATACCCAAACTCATCGACCTAGTGCCAGATAGCGGAGCACCGCCTTCTACCGCCCCAAGTTCAGGTTGCTTGTAGTCAGGGTTGGGAATGACAAAATCTTGATTCTTTGTACCATCGGCAACGATAAATGGCCGGGTGATTCCCAGTTCGGCAAACGTGAACTCGATCTCCTCTACCTGACCGTCCTGATTGATCACCGGCAATTTTGCCGAGCCCGTCTCCAGGCGATTGATGAGTCGCTTCAAAACAAAACCTTGCCATTAATCGTCGGTGGTTCGGTAACCCTTCGTACCCAGACGATCATCGTTATGGAAGTGGTATCCCTCCAATTGGAATACCCCGCCTGCATCACCACCCTCGGACTCCTCGGACCCGTCCGATGTGTCCGTTGAGTAGTCCGACGAGAAATCTGATTCAGAATCATCAACGGCAGCACCCTCTTCAACTCCCTCCTCACCTTCGGCGGCAGCGGGTCCTTCCTCCTTGTGCTGACCTAACAGGACCAACCGACTACGTTTGTCTTCTTCGTACATCTGCTGGGAACTGGACAAGTAGCCGGACAGGTCCTTAAAGTACTTGGAGTCTACCTTCGTAATAAAAACGGTTTCCCTTTCGTTAAAAGGAACCTTCATTGGGTCTAGCAATGCCGCCTGATCTTGGTCGGCAGGTCTGTCCAGAGCTTGTGAAACGGCCTTCATGATCTCCAACCACAAAAGCCGGCGATCGCGGCTGCCACTGACTTCCTGACCAATTTTATTCAGCAGTTCAATCTGCTTTAGCTGCTTACTATCTTCTTCGATCAACGAATCGCTTTCACTCTTCGTCTGATCCGCACTGGACATGGCGGACTTCCAGTAGTTCTCATGTAACCTTTTGTAACTGCTACCGGCTGGCAGCAGACTGACGGTCATGCCGATCAGCAACGTAGCCGCTGCCGCAACGATCCAGGGCTTCTTGGCTCGCACCAGTCGTTCCTTCAGTACATCATGTTGAACCAGATCGGTGTATAGGGCG
>DAIRSD010000544.1:0-3126 GCA_036804625.1 Aureliella sp.
TCACGTCGGAATTGGATCGAGTCGATTGGGGCAGGAACAATCTGGCTGCCACCCTGCGTGTCCGACTGAGGAATTATGGGCGTGGCTTCCTGAACGGGTGGAGCAATTGAGCCGCGAGGGTCGACATCCGGGTAAACTACTTGCCACTGGTCGGATTCCAGCGAGTGCGACACAGGACCAGTGAAGGCGTTGATGTCTCCGTGAATGTCTAAGATGTCCGCTTCACACCAGCTCATCCGCGAAAATTCTGCTTGTTTCAGCCGCTGCATGTCAGCTTCGTTTCGCACGACGTGCGGAGTCATAATGATCAGTAACTCAGTACGCTTCATCTCTTCCAATTCGTAACGGAAAAAGTTCTTCAGAACAGGTATGTCACCCAGCCAAGGGACCTTGCGATGATTGGTAAAAGTTTCTCGCGATATCAGTCCGCCAAGTATGATCGTCTCGCCATCTGCCGCGCTCACCGTTGCCTGAGCGGTGATCGTGTCTAGAATTGGCGAGCGAATTACCGATCCATCTTGAGCGACAGAGATAGGAATGCCTTCATCCTCGGGTCGGATTTTTGATTTTTCGGCATCGATCTCCATCACCACCGTGCCGTCGGGGCTAATGCGCGGTGTGACGCCGATAATCAAGCCTACGTTCTCCAAGGTTACTCCGGTTTGAAAGCCAAATTGTGTCACATTAGCCGTAGTAATTCGCGGGATTCTCTGACCCACCTGAATAAAGGCTTGCTGATTGTCCAGAGTTAAGACTTGAGGCCGGCTAAGGATTTCAAGTCTCCGGCAGTCCTGCAGAGCTCTTAACAAAAAGCTGACATTTTCGCTGCTGGCTGAAAGAACTAAACCACCTAAACCCAGTTGGTCATTGTTCCGCCCCACCGAAAAATTGGATAGTCCCTGTCCGCCCACCACGCCAGACTTTGCCAGAGACTTGGCAGACCCGCTATTTCCAAGTGGATTGTTGTTAAAATCAAACCCAGGCGTATTGCTGGCAGCTACGATCTCTTCGACCGTATCGGTGACGACACCCGCAGGAGTCGAGGTCGGCGTTGGTGGTTTTCGTGTCATAAGATCGCCCATCAGACTGCGATCGAACAGCACGGAGCTTTGTAAACCAAGTTCCATGCCATATTCATGGGTGTTGCCTAACGAGATTTCAGCGATCATCACCTGGATCATCACTTGGGGGGGTTGTTGATCCAACTGCTCGATCAACCGGCTTATCTCTTCATAGTATCGCGGGGTTGCGCTCAGGATCAGTTTGTTCTGTACCGGCTCGGGAACGACGACCACTTCGCGTTCCAACTGCTCGAAGGGATTGACCACACCGGTCGATGTCACCTCGACCTGTCGCTTGCTTCGCAGGAATTCGTTGACCGCTAGGGCGATGTCGACAGCAGGCGAGTTCTTCAACTGGTAGACAGTGCTCTTCCGCTGCAATGTGTCGCTTTCGTCCAGCCGCACGATCAATGCCTCCACGATCTTTAGATCACCGTCCGAGCCAACCGCGATAATGTTGTTGCCACGAGTGTCTACCGTGAATCGAAGGGGAACCAGCGATCCTTCATCAGCCGAAGAGGACAGTTGAGGACCGCCTGGCGCACTGCTGCTTTGCGAAGGAATCAGTGACCTGAGCGTTTCTACTAGCGCGACTGCGTCTGCGTTGATCACTGGGAAAATCTTGATTTTGGCAACCATGCCGGGGGTGTCGAGTTGCGAGATTAGCTGCTCGATCAACTTCAGGTTATCCGGAGCGGATGCAACGATGATCGTATTGTTGCGGCTGTTGACAGTAATACGGCTAATGGACAATGTGCCGCTGCTGGCTATAGGATTGCCCTGATCGTCCAACAGTTCGATCGGCAGGTTTCCGTCAGTACCTGAAGAGGCAAGAGCTTGTCTGAGAGAAGTAGCCACATCGTCGGCTAGGCTGTTGCGAATTTGGAACACACGAGCCTGCTGTCCAGCCTGCCCGCGAGGAAGATCCAATTGTTCGATCAACTTGCGTATCTCTTCTAGGTCGCGCGGAGCGGCGTGTACGATGATTGCATTGGTTCTGGGATCCGCAGCGGACTGAATGACTGGAGATAAGCCAGTTCGCGATTTAAAGAAGTTCTCTAGTTGTAATTGGACTTGGCTAGCGACAGCATGTTTCAGTTGAATGACTTCAAAGGTTGAACTTGGTGGAACAGGTTGATCGAGTTTTGCGATCAGGTCCTTTGCGATCTTCATCGCGTCCCCCCAACCGATCAAAAGCATTGCATTGGGATTATTCAGCGCGGCCGCCGAGACCTTGCCTTGGCGGCTGGCAAATAGATTCTGTTGAGTGGTTTGAATGAGCGTCCCCAAGGACTGCGAATTAACATGCTGAAGAAGCAGGACTTCAATTTCGGGTTGTGCCTGACGGCTGGCATCGTCCAGTTGCTTGATGATTTCGGCCAAGTCGGCAAGCTGTTTGTCTCGGCCGCGAAGGATGATCGCATCGATTTCGGGCAACATTTCGATTTGCACGCCGTCGAATTGCTGCAGTGGCAGTCCGCTTAGTTTGTTCTGGTCTTGTGTGTCTGATTGGGTTGCAGGAGGATTGCTTGCTGTAGGATCGCCTGGGTTAGTACCATCCTGCTGGGCTGCGGCCAATTGAACTCGACGGAATCCTAGGAATCGCGGCAATTGCGCGACCATTCGTTGTTGTTCCGCTAGAACTCCTACAGAAGGTGCTGGAGTCGAAGTGACGATGGCTTCGCGACTGAAGGCCGCTTGCCCCTCGTCAGCCAGTTTTAGAACTCGCAATTCCTGGCCAGCCAATTGTTGTAATAATGCTACTGACAGCTTTTGTATGTCAGATGCCAGTGATTTGGCACCAGTGATACGAAGTTGGTTTTGGGCAGGCCGGAATTCAAGGTCTACCGCCTCTGCATCTCTTTGGAATCGAATCTGGCCGTTTGGCAAGGTAGATGCTTGAAATCTTCCTGATAACTGATTGTAAAGACCGTCCAATAGCCGCTGCATATCGACCGATTTGATCGATAGTTCAACCGTAGTAGAAGTGGCTTCGGCAGGGGGGGATTGTGCTGCAAGTTGCAACGAGAAGTGCCAGCCCAGCAGAGCAGCCAGTACGACTTTC
>DAIRSD010000545.1:0-3125 GCA_036804625.1 Aureliella sp.
GATGCCGTTGGCTTCTCTTCCGTTGTTGTAGAAGCAGCGATCAGAGCTTACGTGCGACCTCCAGGCGATGGCGCTGGGGCGTCCCCGCGCATTCTAGCCAAAAGTCGTGACATGTACTCTTCGACACTATCTTCTTCTATTGTCGCCGGGGTCTCTAGCTTCTGTTCGCTGTGCAGTTGCGATTGCTGATCGGCGTGATGGTCATGTCCAGAGTTGAACTCTTGTGAGCGAATTGAATTGTCAAACTGATCCGAAAGCGGCTGCGAGTCGTCCGATTGATCCTCTATCAGTCTGTCACGCAGGCTTTGCAACACGTCGGCTTGGCTACTACTGGAGGAAAAGTCTTTCGCGCTGCGAATGCCACTTTCGTGATCTTCTGAGTTAAACGTTTGGTCTTGCAGGACACCGTCTGAAGCTTGATAGGATCTCGCTGAGTCCAATCCGTGAGCCTGTCCGTTGTCGGGTTCTTCATCAGACCACCAGCTTGGCAATGCGGCCCTTTGGTCCGTTGTTTCTTCTAGGGCCAGCGAAACGCTAGTAGTCCGGAGAGACACGATGTCAAACGGCGAACGGTCCTCTACTGCCTCCGTTTGATCTTGTTCTGTTGCTTCTTCTGGCTCAGTCGTCGCTGTCCCGTCAAAGAAGAATTCACCTTCGTCTCGGCTGAAGTGTTGTTTGTTAAAGGCCAACTCGCCTGTCGAATTCGATTCGATGGCGGCTTCTTCTCGATTCCACGGCTCAATCGATGTCTCCGTGGACTCCGGCGACTGGGTTGTATCAGGCTGATACCAGCTTGAATCAGTAGGCTCGGCTGGTTCACTCGGAACTTTAGTCGAATCTTGGTCCGCGGCGCTCCACTGCGAGTCTATCAGCGTATCCTGTTTCGGAGTATCTGGCGCGGACCACTGATCAAGCCAATTCTGTTGCTGGACGGAAGATTGCAGGCCGACTTCGTTTGGAATGATTGGTTCCAGCTCGGTCTCTACCGACGCTTCGAGCTGAACCTGGCCTTGGGCTGTCAACTTGTCCCACTGTGTTTCGGATGTTTGCAAGCCGTGGGCACTAATCGATTCTTGTCCAAGAAGCTCTTGAGACAAATTCGGCTGATGTTCGGCTGGTTGTTTGTCATCGGCGTCCGTTCTTTCCGATGTTGTCTGGCTAATGGACGCGTTATGCAGATGATTTTCCAGATTCTCAAGTTGCTGCTGCACAGCGTATTGCCAACGCTGGATCTCTTCCTGAGCATGCTGTTGACTGGTCTGCAAATCTTGAATTGCTTCAAGGATGGATGAATCGGACTCAGCGCTACCGACTACGCGAGTGTTCATTTGCTCGACCAGTTGCGAAAAATGATCAAGCTGCTGCTGGACCTCAGATTTCCAATTTGCTTGCTGTTCCTGATAAGATTGCTGCTTTTCGTGTAATTGTCCTAGCGATTCTGTGACCGTGACCATTCCGGACTGCAACTGTTCGATCGCAGTTCGCTGAATGGCAATTTCATCTGATTGTGGTGAATGTTTTGCTTGAGCGGTCTCCTCGTCTGCGATAATGCGTTCAATCGTACTTAATTGTTGGTTCACGTCTCGCAGACGCTCACTGAGCGATTCCATGGTGGCCGACTGTCGTGCGACCAACGCAGTAATTTCGTCTGACAGCTTCTTCTCAGCCGATTCGTAGGCCTGTTCGACAACCAGTGAGTTGGAAATCTGGGCTTGAGTTGCCTGAGCCTGCAACTCTGCGATCGGCATCAAAAGGCTTTCGATCTGTGCTTCGAGCGGTTCGATCGTTCGACGGATCAAACTGGACACCCATGGCGCATCCACAATGGCAGCTTGGCTACGCGAGTCCCTGTTGACATTGCTAACCTCGGATTTGGAGAGTGTGAGTGGTCGAGCCAGCGCGAACCGCATCCGATCCGTACGCGGCTGCGACTTCACGCTGGTGGCTATTTCTGCATCACCACGTAGGAGTTCAAATCGATGTCCGGCCACTTCAAAATGACTGTGCGGGCCTGTCAGCAGCAATTCGTTGACCGTGATGCCGTCTTGCGTCAGGCCGGGTGCCAGCGCGCGGACAAAACATTGGCGAGCACCGTTGACGATTAAAACATGCAGTGGTGCCAGTCCAGGCAGACCGGATTGGATGGAACAATTGTTGGCCGAACCCAGTGTGTTTTTGGACTGTTTCAACATCCACTGCTCGACGACTCTTCCCGTAGCATCTCGCAAGATCAACTGCCCGCCAGCCGGAATTCTGGCTTGCGTTGAGCGCATTGTCAGCGGGCTAGTCGTGAACGTACCGCTCTGTGTTGCCGACTTCATGTCGCGATGACTCCCTGTTCAACTTGAGTGGACACAGCCTAAATCAAAGGCCGGACTCGGTTAGAAGCTGGAGGGGCCAAGATAGACCCTCGTCAATCGGCTAGCGACTGGAAGAGCTGTGGGACTAGCAAGAAAGGGCCGCTTAGCCAGTCATGGACGCCCCGGTAGTGAGTGTGGTATCAGTTGTTCCGATTGGGCAAAAGACGGCGATTGCTAGCTTTCACAACTGCAGTCATTGATTACCAATAGTTCTAGAACCTTAAGAATCGTGAATTAGGTCAACTGCCACTCGTCCAGCCGCTTGGATTGGTCAGCAACGCTGCTGCCATCTGGCGTTGCGTCGGACTTGATATCGAACCAGGCTTCATCAAACTTCACAAACCCCGGTTCTCCACGTGCTTGTTTGGCCATGGCCACATTGGTCGTAAGCGCGATGACGGCATCGCCCATGGCTACTTCCGGATAACATCTAGGTCTGTTTTCAGGTGCGGGATTGCGAATGCACCAAGCCCAGTGTTCGATCTCCTCGGTATAACCACGGCTAACATTTTCGCCAGTTGCCGCCTTGGAAACCGATGCAGCCGCATAGCTACCGCTGGCCTGAGTGTCCAACTGGTAGCCGCCCTTGTCGGATTTCACAGAGACCTTGGCCGAAACATCTTCATCCTTGTATAGCATGATCTCCTTTTCACGCTCAAGCACCAAAGTACCCTTAGTACCCATCACCACTTCGCCATAGCCTCCAAAACCGTTTCCATTGATCGATGAATAGGTGACGACGATCTTTTTCGCTGGGTCTTGTTC
>DAIRSD010000546.1:0-3125 GCA_036804625.1 Aureliella sp.
GATGCACCCACCGGCGTTTATTCCTCCACTGGTCAAGTCCGACTCGACAGACCCCCAGGACACGAGCGCCCCAACATGGCTTGCTTAAGGACCAGCGCGGTTCAGGGCCATTTTGGACGCTGTTCGCAATGCGCCGGAAAACAGTGCCGTGGGCGCTTTCGAACAGTTGCTTTTGGCAGTGCGTAAACAAGATGCACCGGAAATCAACGCCGCAGTGCGACGGTACGAACGATTGGTCGCCGAGTCACCTGTGGCTCAAATCCATTTGACCAAAACATCTCTGGAAAGTTGGCTGAATGGATTCAACCCCACGGCGATTGGCATCATGCTCTATTTGTTGGCTTTCGTGCTAGGCCTGTGTTCCATGGCAACCAAGGGATCGTCCGCTCGAAATCTGACCTATGGGATTTTATTGGGGGTATTCGTTATTCATACGCTGACACTGCTAGCTCGAATGTACATCTCTGGGCGTGCTCCGGTTACGAATCTTTATTCATCGGCGGTGTTTATCGGATGGGCCTGCGTGCTATTCTGTCTGATATTGGAGCGAATTCATAGGCTAGGAGTGGCTAATCTAGTGGCGGCGATGATTGGTGTGATCACCATGGCTGTCGCTCGCAGTTTGGACAAGGGTGACACGAGGCATGTGTTGGCTGCCGGACAGGTTTCTCTGTCTTGGTTGTCGACTCACGTGGTCATCATCACGGCGGGCTATGCGGTGACCTATCTGGCTGGATTCTTTGGAGCGGTGGCGCTGGTGCATTCGATGTGGACGGGTAGAAAATCACAAGATGCCGACAGTCGGCAACGCGGACAACAGTTGCAGACGCAGATGTACCGGATGGCCTACTTTAGTGTATGCTTCGGAATACTCTTCAGCTTTGTTGGCACCGTTCTGGGAGGCCTATGGGCAGACGATAGCTGGGGTCGCTTCTGGGGTTGGGACCCCAAAGAGAATGGGGCATTGATGATCGTCCTTTGGAACGCAGTTGTGCTACATGCTCGGTGGGATAAGCTGGTTGGCGTTCGAGGCTTTTCCATCCTGGCGCTGATCGGCAATATCATCACCAGTTGGTCCTGGTTTGGCACTAATTTGCTGGGAATCGGACTTCACGAATATGGATTTAACAAGAGCGTGGCGGTGGCCTTGGTGATCACGGTCACTGTGCATTTATTGTTCATTGCCTTGGCACTGTTCATGACTAGCTCCCGACAGCAGGCTGTCAGTGAGTGAATCTGGGGGACAAGGTCCCGGTGAATCGCAGGCTCATTGGTGGCGCGGCCGTCTATGGATCGTGGCTGCAGCAGCGTTGTGGAGCAGCAGCGGACTGTTCGCTAAATCGCCGTGGTTTGATGGCTGGCCGGTAGAGACCAGGGGCCTGATGTTGGCTTTCTGGCGCAGTCTGTTCTCGCTGCTTTTGGTCGTCCCCATGGTGCGCCGACCCGCCTGGCATCCTGGCCTGGTAAGCATGACTGTCTGTTTTGCATTAATGGTCAGTTGCTTCATGTCTGCCATGGTCTTGGGAACTGCCGCCAATGCGATTTGGCTACAGTATCTTTCGCCGGTGTGGGTCACCTTGTTCGGAGTCTGGCTGCTGAAGGAACGTATCACAGTAAGTGACTATCGAATGCTGATCTGCTGCTTGAGCGGAGTGTTGATGATCTTGGCAATGGAAATGCGATTCGGCAACTCGATGCTAGCCACACTTTTAGGAGTTCTATCAGGAGTTGCCTTTGCGGGCGTCGTCTTGCACCTTCGCATGTTGCGTAACATGGACCCTGCATGGTTAATGACACTGAATCAATCTGCCGTCGCCCTGATGCTGTTGCCGTGGGTCTGGTCCGCTCCTGGGCAAGTTTCAACCAGCGCTTATGCGGTATTGACCGTCTTTGGAGTGATTCAAATGGGATTGCCCTACATCCTATTTGCATGGGGAATGCGTACGGTCAGCAGTCCTGAAGCCTCTGTATTGAGTTTATTGGAGCCGATCTTAACGCCCGTATGGGTTTACATCGCGTGGCATACGCATCCAGGTTACCAAGCTCCCCAGTGGTGGACTTGGGTCGGTGGAGCGCTGATCCTGTTTGGCCTATTGCTGAGGTATCTGCCAGCGATGCGAGAAACTCTACGATTCAGACGAGGGAAGCCAAGCCGATAAATGAGCACTTCGCGGCTAGCCCAAGTTCACAGGTTAGGGCTTTCAGATCAATTGTTACCCACCGAATTGCGATCGCATTTACATTCGAATTCTGATTGGTGGGCTGATTTTTTCCACCCAATAATTGACAAGGAGGCATTGGCTGATGGCGGTGAAATGCTCTCCGGCTTGCCCGGGAGATTGTTGCGATTCTCGCTACACGCTCGAATTGCTCAGCCCCCGGTTTTCAGGCTGCTGGACTTGCTGACAGCAAATCCAGCAGCCTGGAAAACAGAGTTGGCGAGTGTCGCCGTTATAGCGAGAAGCTAACCTTCCACTGGACAAGCCAAGTGGGATTGCTGATGCTGATGCGGCGAGACGCCTGTGAAGGTATCACCCACATACTGCCGCCCAGTCACCGCCCAATTCGGATTGCGTCGCCGGGAATATAAACCTTCACTGATTACCGCTATTGAATATCTGCTCAATGAAGCTCTCAAGTCAGGCTTATCTGGCATCACTTATCGTCGATTAGTGGCAGTTAGTATTCCAGATTCTGCATTTACTGTTGAACAACCACTTCATTCCAGCAGATTCAGGGATGCAAACTGATCCAAAACGCAATTCCAGATGGCTATGAAACCGGATGTTGCCTAAGGCACTTCGCCTGAAGGCAGTTATGGTAGCCTATTTCCGAAAGGCCCCTGGGGTTTTCAGTTTTTTAAAACAGTGTACTGCCGCAATTGCCTCTCGGAATTTCTGTACTACTTGAGCATCGTGGCAATCACCAGCGCAACGACCGACATGAGCTTGAGCAAGATATTCAGCGATGGGCCGGAGGTATCTTTGAATGGATCACCAACGGCATCACCCACGACTGCGGCTTTGTGAGCATCGGACCCTTTGTAGTGCATCTGCCCGTCGATCTCGCCGCCCTCTTCGAGCATCTTCTTGGCATTATCCCAAGCACCTCCTGAGTTGGACTGG
>DAIRSD010000547.1:0-3103 GCA_036804625.1 Aureliella sp.
GTCATTCCGGAAACGCAGCGGGACAAATACACCGACATCGCCACCTTGGGGTTCATGGGCTGATTTATCATCATGATGTGCCTGGATGTTGGTCTAAGCTAGTCCGGTAACCAGTTCGTCCGAAGAAACGACTTGCCCCGCACGCCGCCTAGCCAATTGCCCCAGAAGCGCGATAGAGGTTGCTCGGAACGCTTCTTCAACACAGCTCGTCTGCACAGTTGACTCAAACTGTAATACTCTTTGAACCAAGCAGCGGCAGAACTGTTCCATGGCAGCCGAAGAGTCGGGAACCTGTAGGCCACTTGCCCACATCATGCGATCGTTCTTGTCGAAAATCTTGCTTCGATCCAGATCACACCAACCATGACTTCCATACACAAAGTGACGCGATTGATGCCGACCGCCAGGCTTCACAATTTCGTGATACCGCAAAGTGAATCCGTTTGGACACCGGTAATTGACAACCGAATCATGACTACCCAAGCCTCCAGCACCTATTTCACAGATAGCATCATGCGGACTGCAACCAATTGCCCACTGGATCAGGTCCAAGCTGCCGACACTGGATTCTAGCTCTAGATCACGACCTAGCTCTGGATCAGAACGCCAATCTCGCAGCCGCTCATTCTGCACACCTGCGGATCGCGATCCAGGAAGCTGTGTGCGAGTCACGAAGACTTCCGCTCGCACCGGAGTGCCAATGATACCAGAGTGCAATTGCTGTATAGCCTGTGTGTAAAAGTCTTGAAAGCGATGCTGCAATCCAACTTGCAAGCATGTATTTTGCTCAGCGGCCAGCCTGCTAGCTTCCTGAACTTTCCGCAACCCCATCGCATCAGTGGCAATAGGGTTTTCCGCGTAGACATGCTTGCCACCGTCGACCAGCCTCTGAATTTGTCGAGCATGGCACGTTGGCAACGTGGCTATCAGCACTGCGTCAACATCGGATGCGGCGATCAGTTCAGTCGCTTCGCTTCCGATCAATTTGCCGGCATTTGAAACCGACACTTGGTCGGAAAATTGACCTTTCATCGTGCGATAGAACTGCTGAACGCGATCGGGAAACAGATCGGCCAGTACGGTCAGTTCAAAGTGTGGTCCGGCAGCCAAAGCAAACTTTGCCAACTGCAGGCCACGCCGACCACAGCCTAGAACTCCAATTCTTAATGGCCGCGAAGCCTGACACGAGCCACCGGCAATCGCCTGCCCCAGCGCTCCCGCCAGCGCCGCTGGCACCGCTCCAGCCAGCACCAACGAATCGCGCAGAAAGTGGCGTCGCTGCCCCTGACCTGACTCGCTGTTTGTATCGGACATGACTGTCGACCGCCTGCTAGACTAATTACCTGCTGCCTGAGCCCCCTGCTCGATGGCAAACAATTGATTACGAGTCGAAATAAACAACGTCTTGTTAGCTGCTGTCGGTGTCGAATAGACTGCGCTGGACATGTTGGTTTCAGAAATCAAATTGAACTGATCACTCAACTGGACGATGGCGATATCACCGTCTTCATCGCCCACGTAAACTTTGTCCCCAAGGATCAGTGGCGTAGCCCAGCAGGCTGCAAACATGTCGTAGGTCCAGTGAGCTTTACCGCTTTTGGCGTCCAGGCAATGCAGCAAACCGCTAAAGTCGGTGATCAAAAGCAGACCATCTTTGATGGCAGCCGATCCGCAAGCGCGATGCATTGTCGATTCAAACTCCTTCGGGTCGCTTCCTTGATAATGCCAAACCGCCGCTGAATTGGGATTGTCTTTCTCGAAGTCGCCTTCGCTGGCCACCAATGCCTGCATGCGCTTGTGAGCGATCGGCTGATCTGGGCTGGAAGGATTGTAGACCAAGGTTGGACTGACATCGCCACGACGCGACGGATCAATGCACCAGAGATGTCCGGGGCCTTCGCCAAATTCAGGATCCTCACCAACGGCAATATAAACCAAGCCGTCGTAGATCACCGGTGAAGCGATGATATGATTGCGATTACCGGCGCCACCCACCTTATACAACGTACTCTTGGGATTGCAGTCGAATTTCCAAAGCAGCTTGCCGCGCCCATCCTGTCCCTGCTGGTCATAAGCATACAGCCAGCCATCCCCACCAGCAAAGATAACCTGTCCAACTCCAGCCAGTTCAGCAAACGCAGGCGAGGACCACTGGCCGTGCAAAACGTTCAAGCTGGGAGCGTTGTCAGCCCAAATCAATTTACCACTGCTGCGACTTAGGCAAATAAAGCTGGGAGCATCCGTCGTATTGTTCTGTTCGTCAACTCCCTGCGATGTACAGACAAACAATCGATCACCTGAGCAAGTAACCGAACAATTCGCCATATATCTTTGCGAAACGCCAAGCTCGGTCATCATGTTATAAGTCCAAACAACATCTGCCTCTTGCAAGTCCTCATTCGGCTCGGTTTTGTCCCCATCGTTGGTGCCATCGTGAAATCCATCGGCGTCCAGACACACAACTTCGCCGCGATTGGTCACATACCACAACCGATCCCCATCGACCAGTGGCGTCGAACAGATCCCCTGGTCGGGCCAATCATGCTTTTTACCTGATTCCAGTTTCTCGGACGAGTGTTGCCACAACAATTGCCCATCGCTCTCCTGAAAGCACAGCAAGACTCCCAAGTCAACCGTTTTTGGATATCGCTGAATGTAGCCAGCCCCATTGTTGGTACCTACAAAGACTCGACCGTTGGCCACAACCGGATTGCCGTAGGTTGTATTGCCCAAATCAGCCGCCCACCGAATATTCTCACCCGACTCAACATCCCACTGTGTCGGAATATCTGCCACGTCGCTAACCGAGTTACGGTGAGAAGAACCACCCATCTGTGGCCAGTCTCCCGGTTTGACCTGCATTTGAGTAATCAAGCGATGAGTCTCGGCCACGGCATCATACTGCGCGGTCAAGAGGCCTAGCTGCCAATTGGTTGTGATGACTGTAGCTACAACTATCATCAGTCTTTTGTATGTCATGCGAGGTCCTTCGCTGGAATCGCTGGAGAAATGCTGAATTGCCGGGTCGATGTCTCTGACAGAACTGCGTCGCGGTATTATACTCGATTGCTCCCGTGCGTGTAGATCGGGTGCAAATGAGTGA
>DAIRSD010000548.1:0-3067 GCA_036804625.1 Aureliella sp.
ACAACATAAATTTGCCAAAAGACGGTTTCGGAAACAACGCCTAAAGCTCTTGCCGCTTGGCAAGGCGTACCGGCTATCTGCCCAATCAGCGTCTGATTTGGTATGATCCAGGACTACGCCGCTGCCTTCTGGAATTTCTATATCTGGATACTCGATGAGCCAATACCCTAGAGTCGCCCAACTACGAACGACTGAACAGCTACAAAAGCACTTATCAAACTTGGGAGTCGAGATCCCCTATGATCCTGAGCTTTTATCCGCTGAGCAGGGTTCCCCTCTGGCTCAGGAAATTCGGGTTGGGTCTCTGACGATTGGCAATCGCTGGTGCATTCATCCGATGGAAGGCTGGGACGCAAAAAGCGATGGCTCTCCTTCGGCTCTTACCCTGAGGCGGTGGCAGCGGTTCGGCGAAAGTGGAGCTAAACTGATTTGGGGTGGCGAGGCGGCGGCTGTACGTCCCGATGGTCGCGCCAATCCCAATCAGACTCTGGCTACGTCCGGAAACGCTTCGGGACTAAAGACCCTGCTGCGAACCCTCAAAGAATCGCACTTGCACCACTTCGGCTCGTTAGACGGATTGGTCGTCGGCCTACAACTGACCCACTCAGGGCGCTTCTGCAAACCTGAAAGTCACAAGCGCTGGCAGCCGCGCATTGCGTATCACCATCCGTTACTGGATCAAAAATTCGGTATCGCCTCGACGGATGATTCGTGTGTCTGGACTGACCAGGAATTGGATGTGTTGATTGACGACTATGTTGCTGCTGCTCAGTTGGCCCAGCGTGTAGGATTCGATTTTGTGGACATCAAAGCCTGCCACGGCTACTTATTGCACGAATTCCTGAGTGCAAGAAGCCGTCCAGGTCGATTCGGAGGTGACTTGACGGGACGCTCGCGAGTTCTCCTGACCGCCATTCAGAAAGTGCGTGAAAGCTGCCCAGGCTTGGCCATCGGCGTGCGCCTGAGCATCTTGGATACTCTTCCCTACCAGTCGGCTACCGAAAAAGGACGCCCTATGGATTGGGATCCATCCAAGCCTTACCACTTTGGCTTTGGAGTTCATCCCGACGATCCTTCCAAGTACGACCTGAGCGAACCGCTGCAATTGATTGGCATGTTGCAACAGGCAGGCGTTAGCATGCTGAACGTGACTTGCGGCAGCCCCTATTACTGTCCTCACATCCAGCGCCCCGCTCTGTTCCCTCCTAGCGACGGCTATCTGCCGCCTGAAGATCCCCTGGTTGGAGTTGCCAGACTGATCGGTGCTACGGCTCAGGTGAAACGGGCGTTCCCCACTCTTCCCATCGTGGGTACTGGGTACACTTATCTGCAAGAACATTTGCCTCTGGTTGCTCAAGCGACCATTCGCAGTGGTCTGGTCGATTTGGTAGGTTTGGGCCGAATGGTCCTTTCCTACCCCACGCTGCCTGCCGATACTCTCGGTGGGAAACAACCCACGCGAAAACTGATTTGCCGAACCTTTAGCGACTGCACTACGGCACCGCGCAACGGACTGGTCAGCGGTTGCTATCCACTGGATGAACACTACAAACAGCGGCCCGAACGCGACCAACTGTTGGCGCTGAAGCAAGATTCCGACAAGTAAGACATAAAATCTTAATCAGACAGACTTTCTTCTATGCATGGCCTCACGCAACAGCAACAAACCGTCTATAACTTCATCCGCCAGCAGATGATTGCGCGCGGGTACGGTCCTACGGTCCGCGAAATCGGTCAGCACATGGAAATCAAATCACCCAATGGTGTGATGTGTCACTTGCGAGCCCTTGAAAAGAAAGGCATGATTCGCCGCTCGGCCAATAAAAGCCGCGCGATCGAATTAACCGAACCGCTACCCAGACCCGATTGGGCTCTGGCCGTCAACGGAACGATAAGCCGAGCCGAAATTCGCGTGAGTCAGCAAGCACTGCATTCGGTGGACCTGCTAGCCAGTCTGGGAACCGGCGATCAGTTCTTGCTAGAAGTATCCGATGACAGTTTGAATTCCGCAGGCATACAGTGTGGCGATCTGATGATCCTAAGAAAAGGTCAGCAGCCAGCGACCGGAAAAATCATCTTGGCAACCACTGCCGTGACAGGTGCTGTAGCGCTGGGACATTGTCATGCACATAACGGACGCCTGCTGGTCCAGCCTCTAGACACTCACCAAGCTCCAGCCATCATCAATCCCCAAGACATCATCGCCGTTGCCACCGGCGTTCTGCGATTATGGAATTCAAGTCCGCCGACCAACTCATAACCCAGCCGTGAGCCACGTAAGTGTGCCGTTCGGGACACAATCGGATCGACAATGATGACAGGACGTTTGTTATCTGTTATTTGGCGTTTCTGATTTATCATTTTGTCGCAAGTGACACCTAAAAAATCTTCGAATGCTCACTTTTGATTGGTGCTGATTTGTGTTTCCGTTTCCCTCGTAGCCTTCTTGAAGGGGCGTCAATGAGAGGGAAACGCTAATCTTCGCTAATAGATCCTGTCCGAACGAGCCTTGAAATGCTCTGTCATGATCAGTGTCGATCAGCGGCGATTAGCGTTCCTGCGTCCCCCGTTGTCGGCTTGCATCGCCTTGCTTGCTTCTGTTCCAACTGCTAAGCAGGCAAGCACTGGTTTTTGATAGCTGACTAGCTAAAATGGCAGACTGGATATCAACGAACCAGTCGAGCGTCCAGCCACTGTACGCGATCTGCCCACTGCCCTTGTTCTGCTTTCTCGACTACTAGCACGATCATCTTGGTTTTATTCAGTTCTACTTCAATGATCTTAAGTTGCTCATCGGCCATGCCACGCCCTAATGTGAATTCCTGGGCGACTTGCAAAGTGTCTCCGGTTGATGTCAGAATTTTGCAGCGGACGTGCCCCAAACGACTTGATGAATGCAAAGGATGCGCCAATCTAACTTCCGTTAGTAGCTTGCCTGTGTACGACTCCAGTCGATAAGCGACCTGAGCTGAACTGTGCATTTCTAGGCCACTAAACACCATCCCACCGCGCGACGCACCGCCTACCAGCAAGGGGCCGCCATCCACTGAACGGTTGGTTCCAAGTT
>DAIRSD010000549.1:0-3056 GCA_036804625.1 Aureliella sp.
CTTTGGATGTGGCCTCAATTCCGTAGTCCGCTTTTGTGGGACGTGTTTGCGGTGTGATCGTATGCGTCTGTTTCGTTGGTATTCTGGTACATGGGTATGATTCCCGACTTGGCCACTTTCCGCGATCGATCGACCAACAAGTGGCGTCGTATGATTTATGGCATCTTGAGTCTTGGCTGGAGTGGTTCTTCGCGTCATTGGCTACGTTATGAAAAGGCCTATGCCATTTTGGCCGCTCTGTCCACGCCGCTGGTATTGTCAGTTCACTCGGTGGTTAGCTTTGACTTTGCCGTTTCGCAATTGCCCGGGTGGCACACCACGATCTTCCCGCCCTACTTCGTGGCTGGTGCGATTTTTAGCGGCTTTGGAATGGTGTTAACTTTGCTGATTCCGATGCGAGCCATTTACCATTTGAAGGATCTGATTACGCCGCGACACTTGGACAATATGTGCAAGATTATCTTGGCTACTGGATCGATGGTTGGACTGGCTTACACGACTGAATTTTTCATGGCATGGTATAGCCAGAACCCGTATGAGTACTTCACGTTTGTCAACCGAGCTTTTGGTCCCTACGGCTGGGCTTATTGGACAATGTTTCTTTGCAATGTGATTTCGCCCCAGTTGTTCTGGTTTAAGACATTTCGCACCAATACGATCTTGATGTGGATCGTCACGATCTTTGTGAACATCGGGATGTGGTTCGAGCGGTTTGTGATTGTGGTCACCTCGCTAAGCCGCGATTTCCTGGGCTCTTCGTGGGGCTACTACAGCCCGACTTGGGTCGACATCGGCATGTTTATTGGCAGCTTTGGTCTGTTCCTAACGCTGTTCTTATTGTTCTGTCGCTTCCTGCCGGTAATTGCCATCAGTGAAGTCAAAGGAGTGATCAGCCAGCAGGCCCATGCCGATCACAAATTGGCCGGCGGACATCATTCCCATTAGCATTACTAGATCAGCTCGATCCGTTAGATAGATTACACAGGTTTTTGCACAATGAGCGAGCACAAGCCAGAAAAGAAAGTCACTCCTCCACGTGCCTTCGGGTGGATGGCCGAGTACAGCGATGAAAATGCGATGCTGGATGCAGCTCGCAAAGTTCGCGACGCGGGTTACACGCGAACCGACGTTTTCGCACCGTTTCCCGTCCACGGAATCGACGAAGCCTTGGGGATCAAGCCTACCATTTTGCCATGGTTCACGCTGGTTGCCGGTGCCACCGGTCTGACCATTGCTGTGACTATGCAGATTTGGATGAATGCGGTTGATTATCCGTACATTATCTCGGGCAAGCCCTACATCAGCTTGCCGGCGTTTGTGCCGGTCATGTTCGAGTTGACGGTTCTGTTTTCTGCGTTTACTACCGTATTCGCCATGCTTGGCCTGAACGGGCTGCCTCGGTTTTCCAATCCGCTTTTTGCCAATCCGAAATTTGATCGCGCTACCGACGATCGGTTTTTCTTGTGGGTCGATTCACGTGACAAGTATTTTAATAGCGAAAGTGTCAAATCGCTTCTTCAGGCAACATCGCCGCTTAGCGTGGAAGAGGTTCGTGAGGATGACAGCCCTGCTGAAATCCCGAGAGGTTTGTACGGTGCCATCGCTTGTTTGATCTTGTTGACCATCGTTCCTTTAGCGCTGGTTTGGAATATTCGAGCGGATCGTAGCGGCAGCCCGCGCTGGCATGTCTTTTTCGACATGGATTTTCAGCCATTTCGCAAATCACAAAAAGAGACGACCCACTTTGCTGATCGTCGCACCGATCGTCGTCCAGTACCAGGCACGGTTGCCCGAGGTGGCTTAGCAGAGAACGACCCTTACTATTTGGGTTACACACCGGACGCTGCTACGGCTCAATTCGGCGAAAGCGATTCTGGATTTTCGCGTTTGGTCAACCTTCAAGACGAATCCGAGAAGACGGAAGAACCCGCAAGCTCTGGAGTATCAGCGGAACCATCGACAACGCCTGCGGAAACAACCGAAACGGCTCCTGCACCTGATTCGACCGAGGCACAAACTCCGGCTGAAACCATTGAAGATACGGCTGAAGCAACTCCACAGCCACCTGCACAAGAAGCTCCACAAGACCAAGCACCTCAGTCGGCTGCAGCGCCTACGACTGCATCTGATGGAGCCGTAGCGGCTGATTTGAACTATGCTTGGCTAAATACGATACCGGAAGCTTTGGCTGAGGACAAGGAATTGTTCGAGCTAGGCCAAAGGAAGTTCAATCAGGTCTGCGCTGTTTGCCATGGCCATGCAGGATTTGGAGACGGACTGGTTGCCAAGCGTGCAGAGTCGCTGGCTGCCACCTACTGGTTACAACCCACCAGTGTGCATGACCCGCGATTGCAGCAGCAGGCGATTGGTCGAATTTACTACACGATTACCAACGGCAAGGGAAAGATGGGTGGTTATGGATCGACTTTGAATGTGCGTGAGCGTTGGGCGGTGGCATTCTACGTGAAGGCCTTGCAGCGCAGTCAGAATGCACAGCCAACCGACACGCCGGCGGGCAATCCATAGTAGTCCCGGCTGACAGCCGTTGTTTTTAACGAACGATTTCAATTAACAGTAATGCACTTGATTTACTAGGTTTCACGATGGCAGCAAATCATATTCCTAACGACAATCTCACGTTGCCAGCCGACTGGCGCGCGAAGTCCCCGGCGATGATTGCGGTTGGGGCTGTTCTAGTTTTGCTGAGTGTTTTCTTATTTTCGATGGCGGCTGAGGAGGGCGGAACGCTGAAGGCGTTTTTCCATTCCTATTTGACGAACTACATGTTCTGCTTGACGATTTGCCTGGGAGCCCTGTTCTTCGTGATGGTGCAGCACTTGGTGCGTGCGGGATGGAGCGCAGCCATCAGGCGGATTGCCGAACTGTACGCAGCGACGATTCCGCTGTGGGCTTTGCTGTTCCTGCCCATTCTGGCGATTACTTTGGTTGCCGGCAGTGATGCACTTTACAGTTGGAATGCAGGCCCCGGAAAGGGCTTGTCTCCTATGGTTGTAAGTAAGCTGGGCTTTTTGCGAGCAGACTACTTTGCAATTCGC